>NZ_JBBMFP010000023.1:0-96734 GCF_040095955.1 Blautia caccae
TCCAGGCTTCCCTGTACACATATATATTCAAGGTTTTGTAAAAGTTCAGTCAGTCTCATTCTCAATCTGTCCCCTCATCCCCTCCCCTCATCCCGTCCCCCCAGCCACAAGACTTTACTTCCCCCACCCACCCATTTTCCACAAAACCCTTGCCTCCACAACAACCCCTATGTTATTCTATATTCCAAAGGGCACCCCGTACACCTCACCATTCCCGGCAGCAGCATACCTGCTTCCGGTATCCATGAAAAGGGCAGACGATTCATCTGTCTGAATCATTACAGATATCAGCCCGTCTAAAATCGCTTTGCGATGGGGCAAATACCTGCTGCGGCTGCTCTTATATACAATCAGCGCAGTAAATTACGCAGATCTGATTGAACAATTATGAAAGGGGACAGATTGAGAATGAGACTGACTGAACTTTTACAAAACCTTGAATATATATGTGTACAGGGAAGCCTGGACACAGAAGTGAGGAGTGTAGTCTTTGATTCCAGAAAAGCGGATAAAGACTCTCTTTTTATTTGTATCAAAGGCGCCGTGTCCGACGGACACAAATACGCGGAGGACGTTGCTGCAAAGGGCGCCTCTGTTCTGGTCGTACAGGACCATGTGGCTGTACCGGAGCACGTGACTGTGATCAAAGTGCCGGACAGCCGGTATGCCATGGCCTGCATCTCTGCGGCATGGTTCGGGCACCCGGCCGAGAAGCTTAAAGTCATCGGCATCACAGGAACAAAGGGAAAGACCACAACCACCTACCTTGTAAAATCCATTCTGGAAAATGCAGGCCACAAAGTGGGTCTGATCGGCACGATTGAAGCCATTATCGGTGACAAAGTCATCCCGGCAGCCAATACGACTCCGGAATCCTATGTGGTACAGCAATATTTTGCAGAGATGGTGGAGGCCGGATGCGACAGCGTGGTCATGGAAGTTTCCTCCCAGGGCCTGATGCTCCACAGAACCGCGGGCTTTCTGTTTGACCTGGGAATCTTCACCAATATTGAACCGGACCACATCGGCCCGAATGAGCACAAAGACTTTGAAGATTATATGCACTGCAAGGGCATGCTGTTCAAACAGTGCAGAGTCGGCATTGTGAATGCGGATGATGAACATCTGGAAAAGGTACTGGAGGGCCATACCTGCAGTCTGGAAACCTTTGGATTCAGTGAGAAGGCTGACCTGCGGGCAAAAGACCTGCACCTGGTCACAGGAAAGGGCACGCTGGGCATTGCCTATCAGGCAGAAGGGCTCATGAATTTTCCGGTGGAGATTGACCTTCCCGGCAAATTCAGCGTGTACAATTCCCTGACGGCCATTGCCATCTGCCGTCATTTCGGAGTCAGTGTGGAAAATATCCAGAAAGCCCTGAAAGCGGCTAAGGTAAAGGGAAGGATTGAGATGGTCAAAGTCTCCGATGACTTTACCCTTATGATTGATTATGCCCATAATGCTATGAGTCTGGAGAGCCTGCTGACCACCCTGCGGGAGTATGAGCCTGCGCGCCTCGTATGTCTGTTCGGATGCGGCGGAAACCGTTCCAAGCTCCGTCGTTATGAAATGGGGGAAGTATCCGGCCGTCTGGCTGACCTGACCATCATAACCTCAGATAACCCAAGGGATGAGGAGCCGCAGGCCATTATAGATGACATTAAGATCGGGATCAGCAAAACAGCGGGCCATTATGTGGAGATCGCAGACAGAAAAGAAGCCATTGCCTATGCGATCCGTCACGGACAGCCGGGTGATATCATTGTGCTTGCAGGCAAAGGCCATGAGGATTACCAGGAAATCAAAGGAAAGAAATATCCCATGGATGAGAGGGATTTGATCAGGGATATTCTGGCAGAGCAGGCCTGAAGGGGCCGGCCGGAATACGGAGTGGATATATGAGCAGATTATATGCAGATATCATAGTGGATATCTCCCAGGAAAAGCTGGATCGGACGTTTCAGTATGAGATTCCGGAACATCTGCAGGACGACATTCAGATAGGAACCAAGGTAAGAGTCCCTTTCGGAAACGGCGGCAGGGAGATTACCGGCTATGTCATAGACATAACCGGACAGCCCAAGGTGGAGGCTTCCAGGATGAAACAGATCCTGGGGCCTGAGAGCCAGGGGATTCCCATTGAATCCCGGCTCATATCCCTGGCATCATGGATCGCCAAAAACTATGGCTCCACCATGAACCAGGCCCTTAAAACGGTGCTTCCGGTTAAGGAGAAAAAGAAAAAACAGGAGAAGAAATTTCTGGTACTGAAGGCTTCCCCCGGGGAGGCACGACTGTTTTTGGAGGCGTGTGAAAAAAAGCATTTTAAAGCAAAAGCACGTCTCATGACAGGTCTTCTCGAACAGTCTCCTATGCCCTATGAACAGGCGGTGAGTGTGTGGAAGGCCTCCCCTTCTGTGATCCGCGGCCTGGAAGAAAAGGGCATGATTTCCGTGGAGAGTGAGCGGATCTGGAGAAATCCGGTGCATACAGAACAGCAGGATATCATCAAAAAAGAGTTGAACGCCTGCCAGAGAGAAGCGGTGGATCAGATTCTGGATGAGTGGAAATCAGAGACACCGCGTCCCACACTGCTCTACGGTGTCACAGGCAGCGGCAAGACGGAAGTCTATATGGAACTGATCGAGGAGGTCCTTGCAAAAGGACAGCAGGTCATTGTCCTTATCCCGGAGATTGCCCTTACCTATCAGACGGTGGAACGTTTCAGCCGGAGATTCGGTTCGGGTGTCTCTTTTATGCATTCCCGCCTGTCAGCCGGAGAGCGTTTTGACCAGTTTGAGCTGGCCAGAAAGGGGGAGATTTCTGTTGTGGTGGGGCCGCGCTCGGCCCTGTTTACCCCATTTCCGAACCTGGGGCTGATTGTCATTGACGAAGAGCATGAGTCTTCCTATAAAAGTGAGAAGACACCCTGCTACCATGCCAGGGAAGTGGCAGTCCAAAGAGGACAGGTGGAAAATGCCAGGATCGTCATGGGTTCCGCCACCCCTTCTCTGGAGAGCTATGAGAAAGGTATGAACGGTTCCTACCAGCTTCTGACCCTGGACAGCAGGTATGAAAACCGGGCGCTGCCAAAAGTGTACACTGTGGATCTGAAGGAGGAGCTTAAGGCAGGGAACCGTTCCATCTTCAGCACACTTCTCCAGGAAAAGATCAGGGAGAGGCTGGATAAAAAGGAACAGGTGATCCTGTTTTTGAACCGCAGGGGATACACCGGTTTTGTAAGCTGCCGTTCCTGCGGGCACGTGATGAAATGCCCTCACTGTGATGTCTCACTGACTTCCCACAGAAACGGAAAATTGATCTGCCATTACTGCGGCTACACCATCCCGGATGTGCAGAAATGTCCCTCCTGCGGTTCTCCTTTTATCGGAGGCTTCAAGGCGGGGACTCAGCAGATTGAGGAGATGGTACACCGTCTGTTCCCACAGGCCCGGGTGCTCAGAATGGATGCGGATACCACGAGAAAGAAGGACGACCATGAGAAGATACTGGCCGCTTTTGCCAGAAAAGAGGCAGATGTGCTGGTGGGTACCCAGATGATCATAAAGGGCCACGATTTTCCGGATGTGACTCTTGTGGGGGTTCTTGCAGCGGATCTTTCCCTAAATGGGGAGGACTTCCGGGCAGGAGAGAGAACTTTCCAGATCCTGACCCAGGCTGTGGGCCGTGCGGGAAGAGGAAGAAAGCCCGGAGAAGCAGTGATACAGACATACCAGCCGGAGCACTACAGTATCCGGGCGTCAGCCGGACAGGACTATCCCGGATTTTACAGAGAGGAGATCTCCTACCGGATGCTCATGGGCTATCCCCCCGCAAGAGCCATGGCGGCTGTGCGGGGCGCCTGCGCAGATGAAAATCTTTTGTATCAGGGGCTTTCTTATTGTAAAAAATATATAGAGAAGATATATCCCGGAGAGGATCTGATCCTCATCGGACCGGCGCCTGAGAGCGTGTCAAAGGTCCAGGATATGTATAAGATGGTGCTCTATATGAGACACCGAAACCGCAGGACTCTGGTACAGATCAAGGACTGTCTGGAACGGTATATTGCGGTAAATAAAGGATTTGACAAAATGTTTATCCAGTTTGATTTTAATATATGATCAGTCAGAATGAAAAGGAGAAAAAAGAGATATGGCACTGAGAAATATCAGAACACAGGGAGACAGTATACTGACAAAGAAATGCAGAAAAGTGGAGGCTATGACACCAAAGCTGAAAGAACTCATTGAAGATATGTTTGAGACTATGTATGACGCTTATGGAGTGGGCCTGGCAGCTCCCCAGGTGGGCGTGCTGAAACAGATCGTGGTGATCGACACCACAGGGGAGGACCCTCACGTGCTGATCAATCCCGAGATCATTGAGACATCCGGCACCCAGACCGGGGACGAGGGCTGTCTGAGCCTTCCGGGAATGTCAGGTACTGTGACACGCCCCAATTACGTGAAGGTGAGAGCGCTCAATGAGGATATGGAAGAATATGAACTGGAGGGAACCGAGCTGCTGGCAAGGGCCATCTGCCATGAGACAGACCATCTCCAGGGAAAAATGTATACAGAACTGGTGGAGGGCGAGCTTCGCAGGAACAGCTATGAGGAGGATGAAGAATGAGAGTAGTCTTTATGGGTACCCCGGATTTTGCCGTGGGTACGCTGGAAACCCTGATTGCAGCCGGTCATGAGGTGGCAGCCGTGGTAACACAGCCGGATAAGCCCAAGGGCAGAGGAAAAAGCCTGATGCCCACTCCGGTGAAGGAGGTAGCCCTTGCCCATCAGATTCCTGTATTTCAGCCGAAAAAGGTACGGGACCCGGAGTTTGTGGAAACCCTCAGGACGATCGCACCGGATGTGATCGTGGTGGCTGCTTTCGGGCAGATCATCTCAAAGGAAATTCTGGATATGCCCAGATATGGCTGCATCAATGTGCATGCCTCTCTTTTACCCGCTTACCGGGGGGCAGCGCCTATTCAGTGGGCTGTCATCAATGGGGACAAAGAATCAGGCGTCACGATCATGCGTATGAGTGAAGGCCTGGACACCGGTGATATGATAGATAAAGTGGTAGTCCCTCTGGAGGAAAAGGAGACCGGCGGCAGTCTGTTTGACAAGTTAAGCAAAGCAGGTGCCGCACTCTGTGCAGAGGTGCTGGTAAAACTGGAAAATGGCACTGCCGTCTTTGAAAAGCAGCCGGAACAAAGTACCACGGCTTATGCTTCCATGATTGACAAGAAGATGGGAAAGATCAACTGGGAGCGCCCGGCAAAAGAGATTGAGCAGCTCATCCGCGGATTGAATCCATGGCCCAGCGCATACACATCCGTGAACGGTAAAAACCTGAAGCTGTGGACCGCTTCTGTAGTCCACGAGGCAGGCAATGGCGTTCCGGGAGAAATTCTGGAGGCCGGGAAAGAGGGGCTGCTGGTAAAAACAGGAGATGGGCTTCTGCTCATTCAGGAGCTGCAGCTGGAAGGAAAGAAAAGAATGGATACCGCAGCTTTTCTGCGGGGATATACAGTAGATAAAGGATGTATCCTTGGGGAGTAAAGAGGAAAACAAATGACAGGCAGAGTGAATATAAGGGAGTTAATCTTAGGAATACTATTAGAAATAAACAAAGAGGGGCAGTACAGTCACATTGCCATACGCGGCACGCTGGATAAATACCAGTATCTGGAGAAGACAGAACGGGCATTCATCACCAGAGTATGTGAGGGAACCCAGGAGAACCAGATACGGATTGATTATATCATCAATTACTTCTCAAAAGTGAAGGTGGAGAAGATGAAACCTCTGATCCGGGAGCTTCTGCGAAGCAGTGTATACCAGCTTATTTATATGGACAACGTTCCGGACAGCGCGGTATGCAACGAGGCGGTTAAGCTGGCAAGAAAAAAGGGATTTTACAATCTGACAGGATTTGTGAACGGGGTTCTCAGGGGAATTGCCAGAGATTACAAAAAAATCCCCTTTCCGGGCAGGGAGAATAAGGTGGAGTATCTTTCTGTGACCTACTCCATGCCTGTGTGGCTGGTCGTTCGTTTTATGGACCAGTTCGGGTTTGAGAATACGGAGAAAATGCTTCAGGCCTCCATGGAAGAACGCCCGGTGACCGTCCGTATAAAAGAATATCTCACGGACCGGGAGCAGGTGATACAGAGCCTTAAAAAAGAGGGCGTGAAGGTGGAGAAAGCGCCCTATGCAGACAATGCCTATTATTTGAGCGGTTATGATTATCTGCCTGCGCTGACTGCCTTCCGCATGGGAAATATCCAGGTGCAGGATGTAAGCTCCATGCTGGCCGGTGAGGCAGCCAATCCGCAGAAAGGCAGTTTTGTCATTGACCTTTGTGCAGCTCCTGGAGGAAAGTCCCTCTGCGTGGCAGATAAAATGCGGGGAACCGGTATGGTGGATTCCAGGGATGTAAGTGAGAAGAAAGCGGACCTGATCCGTGAAAACGTGGAGCGTATGGGCATGGCTAACATCAGTGTCTCAGTACACGACGCTACCGTGTTTGACCATGAGTCTGTGGAAAAAGCTGACCTTGTCCTGGCAGATGTTCCGTGTTCAGGTCTGGGTGTTATGGGAAAAAAGACGGACATCAAGTACAAGATCACGCCGGGAAAGCAGGAGGAGCTTGTGGAGCTTCAGCGGAAGATTCTGGAACAGGCAGCCTGCTATGTAAAACCCGGCGGTATACTTCTGTACAGCACCTGCACAGTATGCAGGGAGGAGAATCTGGAAAATGTGCTCTGGTTTACCAGGGAGTACCCGTATAAACTGGAGAGTATCGATGATTTTCTCTGCGAGGAATTGAGAAGCGAAACTACAAAACAAGGATATTTACAGCTTCTGCCGGGAGTCCATAAGTGTGACGGATTCTTTTTGGCAAGGCTTAGAAGGATAGAGTAGAATGGAACCAACAGATATAAAGTCTCAGTCCCTGGAAGAATTGAAAAAGACTGTGGAAGCTCTGGGAGAAAAACCATTCCGGGCAAAACAGCTCTATGAGTGGATGCATGTAAAACTGGCCAAGAGCTTTGAGGAGATGACAAACCTTTCCATGACGTTCCGCGGGAAATTAAAGGAGTCCTGTATTCTCACCACGCTTACGGCTCTGGATGTGCAGACATCTAAGATAGACGGCACACAGAAATACCTTTTTGCCCTCCATGACGGCAATGTGGTGGAAAGTGTGCTCATGCGGTATAAGCATGGGAACAGTGTATGTATCTCCTCACAGGTGGGGTGTAAGATGGGCTGCAGATTCTGTGCCTCCACCATAGGCGGATGGACCAGGAACCTGACGCCTGCAGAGATGCTGGAGCAGGTATACCGGATTCAGGAAACCAGCGGCGAGCGGGTGTCCAATGTGGTGGTCATGGGTACCGGTGAACCTCTTGACAATTATGATACCCTGCTTCGCTTTATACATATGATAAGCGATGAAAACGGTCTTCATATCAGTCAGAGAAACATTACAGTCTCCACCTGCGGGCTCGTACCAAAGATGGAGGCGCTGGCAGATGAAAAGCTGCAGATCACACTGGCTTTATCGCTCCACGCGTCCAGCCAGGAGAAGCGGGAAGCTCTTATGCCCATCGCTAAAAAATATACCATCACACAGGTGCTCAACGCCTGCAGGAATTACTATGAAAAGACCGGGCGGCGCATCACATTTGAATACGCTTTGGTGGGCGGCGAGAACGATTCCCAGGAGGATGCAAGGCGCCTGGCACAGCTGCTCAAAGGCCTGAACTGTCATGTGAATCTCATACCTGTGAACCCCATAAAAGAGCGCAGTTACGTCCGTTCTGATAAAAAAGTTATCGGGAATTTTCAAAATAAACTTGAAAAATACCAAATTAATGTTACTATTAGAAGAGAAATGGGCCGGGATATCGATGGGGCCTGTGGACAATTAAGAAAAAGTTATATCGATAAGAAAGAGGATTCGTAGGATGAAGTCATATTCTATCACGGATGTGGGACAGAAGCGGACAGTGAATCAGGATTTCGTATTCACGTCTGAGACCCCTGTGGGCAATCTGCCAAACCTCTTCGTAGTTGCGGACGGCATGGGCGGACACAAGGCAGGAGATTTCGCTTCCAGTTATGCGGTAGAGGTTCTGCTCTCTACCATCCGGGAAGATGAGAACAGCAATCCGGTGAAGATCATACGGGCTGCTATTGAGAATGCCAACACCCAGCTTCTTAGAGAAGCATCGGACAATGAGACTATGAGCGGTATGGGTACCACCATGGTGCTGGTGACCATTGTAGGACATTATGCATATGTGGCCAACGTGGGAGACAGCAGGCTGTATCTGGTTGATGAAAATAAGATATCGCAGATTACCAAAGACCATTCCCTTGTGGAGGAGATGGTCCGCATGGGAGAGATATCCAGGGATGATGCAAGAAATCACCCGGATAAAAATATTATTACCAGGGCACTTGGAGCAGGAAGAGATGTGGATGTGGATTTCTTTGACATTCGTCTTACTCCGGGTGATATTTTGCTGCTGTGCTCAGACGGCCTTTCCAATATGGTGCCGGACGAGGATATCAGGCAGGTGATACGGACCAGCGAAACGCTGGAGGAGACTGGCCGCAGGCTTGTTTCCATGGCAAACGACAACGGAGGCAGAGATAATATAGCAGTAGTTCTGGTAGAACCAGAAACAAAAGAGGTGGAAGTATGTTAAATGTGGGAGTTATCGTAGGAGAGCGGTATGAGATTGCCGGCAGAGTAGGCTCCGGCGGTATGGCCGATGTCTACAAGGCAAAAGATCATAAATTAAACCGTTTTGTGGCCATGAAAGTTCTGAAGCCGGAGTTCAGCGCTGACACGAACTTCATTAAAAAGTTTCAGAGGGAGGCGCAGGCTGCTGCAGGTCTCGCCCATCCCAATATTGTAAATGTATTTGACGTAGGAGAGGACCAGGGAATTAACTACATTGTTATGGAACTGGTGGAAGGCATTACATTAAAAGAATACATCTCCAAAAAAGGAAAACTGACTGTAAAAGAGGCAACCAGCATCGCCATTCAGGTGGCAATGGGACTGGAAGCTGCTCATAACAGAAATATCGTGCACCGGGATATCAAGCCCCAGAACATCATTATTTCTACGGACGGCAAGGTAAAGGTCACAGACTTTGGTATTGCCAGGGCAGCGTCCTCCAATACCATCAGCACCAACGCCATGGGTTCTGTACATTACAGTTCACCGGAGCAGGTGCGCGGCGGCTACAGTGATTACAAGAGTGACATCTATTCCCTGGGCATCACCATGTATGAGATGGTGACAGGTAAGGTTCCCTTTGACGGGGATACCACAGTGGCAATCGCCATCAAACATCTGCAGGATGAGATGCTTCCTCCGTCTGAGTTTGTGCCGGAGCTTCCCCACAGCCTGGAGGAGATCATTCTGAAATGTACACAGAAAAGCCCGGACAGACGTTACAGCACCCTTGCGGAGCTGATCAACGACCTGAAGCATTCCCTGATCGATCCCAACGGAAGCTTTGTCAATCTGGCGCCTCTGAGCAATCACGCACAGACTGTGGTCATTTCACCGGATGAGATGAAAGAGATCAAGAATGCGGCCTATGCGCCGTCCGGTTCCAATTCCAGCCGCTACAATGACGAGGATGAGGATGATGACGACTACGGTTATGATGACGACGATGATGACGAGGATGAGGATGATGATAACGGCAAAGGAATCAGCACAAAGCTGGAGAAGGCAATGACCATCGGCGGACTGATCGTGGGAGCTATTATCATCTGTATTCTGGTTTACTTCATTGTGTTCGCATCGGGCGGGCTGAAGTTTAACAATAAAGATAAAGACAATGATAAAAAAGTTGAAAATACAGGCGGCACAGATAAAGAAAGCACCGAAAAAGTGGAGGTTCCTGACCTGACCGGCAGCACCCCGGATGAGGCGCGGACAGCCCTCAATAACCTGAAGCTTGGTTACAAAAAAGGCGGCGAGGAGCCGTCCGATACTGTGGAAGCAGGTAAGATCGTCCGCCAGGAGACAGAGGCCGGATCAAAAGTGGATCCTCATACAGAAATCGTATGCTATATCAGCACAGGAACCCAGGAGGTGGAAATCCCTGACCTGGAAAATGAGACCCAGACCTCCGCAGAGGCAACGTTAAAGGAACTGGGACTGCTGACACAGATCAGCAAGGCAAACAGCAGTTCTGTGAGCATTGGAAATGTCATATCCACAGATCCCGCTGCAGGAACATCTGTAAAGACAGGCACCACAGTCACCCTGACCATCAGTACCGGTGAAGGGGATACGGCTGCAAGGGTACCGGATGTGCGCGGATGGGCAGAGGAAGATGCTAAAAGTGCAATCTCAGAGGCAGGTCTCGTACCTGTAGTACAGACCGGTTCTGACCAGACTGTGGACGTAGGTGAAGTATATGACCAGAGTATTGCTGCGGGAACAAGAGTGGACTCAGGTACAACAGTCACCATATATGTGAGAAGCCAAGATGCCGCCGGTGAAACACCTGCAGATGAAGGTGGGACCTGGAAAGCAGAAGGCCAGGCGCTTGGACAGCCGGCAAGCTACCAAGGCGGTAAAGTCAAAATAGAGCTGGTCCAGACAGATGACCAGGGGAATACCTACTCTGACCAGTCCATGGAAGTGGAAAATCCGGAGTTCCCGCTGTCTATCAGCGACCTGACGGGACGTCCGGGAATCGCAACCGGCACGGTAGGCCTCTATGAGTGGATTGGTGACAGCTATCAGATCATCGACCAGTACGATGTAACATTCCAGAAGGTAGATTAATGCAGGGAAAGATTATCAAAGGAATTTCCGGATTCTACTACGTAAAAGTAGCAGAATCCGGAATTTATGAATGTAAGGCAAAAGGAATATTCCGAAAAGAAAAAATAAAACCCCTTGTGGGTGACAATGTGGAGATTGAGGTCCTGAATGAAGAGGAAAAGCTGGGAAATGTGGTGGATATCCTTCCCAGAAAGAATGAGTTGATCCGCCCGGCAGTTGCCAATGTGGATCAGGCGCTGGTGATATTTGCCGCCAGGGAGCCGAAACCCAATTTCTCTTTGCTGGACCGCTTTTTGGTTATTATGGAACGTCAGGAGATTCCCGTGGTCATCTGTTTTAACAAGCAGGACCTGGCTGACGCTGAGGAAGCAGGCAGGATGCAGGAAATCTATACTTCCTGTGGTTATCAGGTTCTGCTCACAAGTGCCGCCCAGGGGGAAGGCACGGAGGCGCTCAGAAATATCCTGAGAGGAAAGACCACGACCGTGGCGGGTCCTTCCGGAGTGGGGAAATCCTCTCTCACCAATCTTCTGCAGCAGGAAGTGGTGATGGAGACAGGAGAGATCAGTAAAAAGCTGGGAAGAGGACGCCATACTACAAGACATTCCCAGATCATTGAGGTGGAGCCTGACACGTACCTTCTGGATACGCCGGGATTTACTTCTTTTTATGTGGAAGATATGGATAAGGAAGAGCTGCGCCATTATTTCCGGGAATTTATAAAATACGAGGGAACCTGCCGGTTCCAGGGCTGCACCCATACCCATGAACCCGGATGCAGCGTAAAAGCAGCACTTGAGGCGGGAGAAATCCCGAAAGAACGATATGAAAGTTATCTGGAGCTTTACCGGGAGCTTGCAGACAAGAGGAGGTATTGAGATGAGATATGAACTATCACCGTCCATTCTGGCAGCGGATTTTGCGTGTCTGGGGGAACAGATAAGCAGGGTGGAGCAGGCCGGGGTAAAATGGCTGCACATTGATGTGATGGACGGCAGCTTTGTGCCCAGTATTTCCCTGGGAATGCCTGTCATCACATCCATCAGAAAAAAGAGCAGTATGTTCTTTGATGTCCATCTGATGGTGCAGGACCCGGAGCGTTATATTGAGGACTTCAAAAAGGCAGGTGCAGATATGCTCACTGTACATGCCGAGGCATGTACTCATCTGGACAGGACGCTTAACTGTATCCGGGAGGCTGGTATGAAGGCAGGTGTTGCCCTGAATCCTGCAACACCCCTTGTGATGGTGGAGCAGGTGCTGGAGCTGGTGGACATGGTCCTTCTTATGACTGTGAATCCTGGGTTTGGCGGACAGAAATACATTCCCTACTCCGGTGACAAGATCAGAAGACTGAGGAGAATGCTGGATGAGAGAGGTCTGGATACGGATATTGAAGTGGACGGAGGCATTTCCGCCAACACCATTGACCGGGTCCTGGAGGCAGGCGCCAATATTCTGGTAGCCGGCTCAGCCGTGTTCGGCGGGGATATTGAGGCAAATATCAAGGTTCTGACCAATCATATAGAAGAATTCAGGAACAGGCAGTAATAAACACGTTCTGAGAGAGGGACAGGAAATATGGACACAATACTTTTGTGCGGCGGGCATATGGATGATGCGTTTGTACTCGGCTGCATAGAGAACATCGGCCCGGACTGCATCATCGGCATTGACAGAGGGCTGGAATTCTGTTACAGGAACCGGATCGTTCCCCAGTATATCCTGGGCGATTTTGACAGTATCAGTCCGGAGGTGATCAACTGGTACAGAAGCCGGAAGGAAATCCCCATCCGGGAATACAAACCGGAGAAGGATGCCACAGATACCCGTATGGGAATGGAACTGGCAATGGAGCTTGGCAGTGATCGGATTTTCATGTTTGGAGCTACCGGCGGCCGCCTGGACCATTATATGGGGAATCTGCAGTCTCTGATCGTTCCGGCAAAGGAAGAAAAAGAAGCCTGGATCCTGGATGAGCAGAATGCCATCACCGTGCTTTTCGGCAGCAGAATGATCAAAAAAGAGTGTGCTTTCGGCAAATATATCTCTTTTTTTTCCATGGGAGATGAAGTGCGCGGAATCACTCTTTCCGGGTTTAAATACCCCCTGAAAGAGTATAATATGACAAATTTCGACGGAATCGGTGTGAGCAATGAGCTGGCTGAAGATACAGCATTAGTGGAATTTCGACAGGGATTTCTGCTGATGGTCATGTCAAAAGACAGGTAGAAAGAACGAAAAAAGTCGATATTTTTTTAATAGATGTCGAATAACAAGGCGGGTCAAAGGCTTGATTCGCCTTTTTAGGTGTGTTAGAATGAGGTCATGTGAAGGAATACAGAAGAAAAGAGGACATAAAAATGAAGTTAGGAATTGTCGGTTTACCGAATGTAGGGAAGAGTACCCTTTTTAACTCTCTGACAAAAGCTGGGGCGGAATCAGCAAACTATCCGTTCTGTACTATAGATCCCAATGTGGGCATTGTGGCTGTGCCGGACGAGCGATTGAAACTCTTAGGGGATTTTTATCATTCCAAAAAAGTGACGCCGGCGGTGATTGAATTTGTGGATATCGCAGGACTTGTGAAGGGGGCTTCCAAAGGTGAGGGCCTTGGAAACCAGTTCCTTGCCAATATCCGGGAGGTGGATGCCATTGTACACGTTGTAAGATGCTTTGAAGATGAAAATGTAGTACATGTTGACGGAAGTATTGACCCGCTGCGCGACATTGAAACCATTAATCTGGAACTGATATTCTCGGATCTGGAGATCTTGGAGAGAAGGACTGCTAAAACAACAAAGTCTGCCCGTATGGATAAAGAGGCAGCAAAAGAGCTGGAACTCTTAAAGAGACTGAAAGCTCACCTGGAGGACGGAAAACCGGCCTCCACATTTGAACCCGATAACGAGGATGAGGAAGGGTTTATGAAAGAGTATAACCTCCTCACCGGAAAACCGGTTATCTATGCGGCCAATGTATCCGAAGATGACCTGGCAGACGATGCGGTCTCCAATCCTCATGTACAAAAGGTAAGGGAATATGCAGAAGAAACAGGAAGTGAAGTATTCGCCCTGTGCGCTCAGATAGAGCAGGAAATCGCGGAGCTGGATGATGATGAGAAGAAGGAATTCCTGGAGGATCTGGGAATAGAGAAGTCAGGGTTGGAGAAACTGATAGTAGCCAGCTACAGGCTGCTTGGACTTCTTAGCTTCCTCACATCCGGTGAAGATGAGACGAGAGCATGGACCATAAAAGTAGGAACAAAAGCGCCGCAGGCGGCAGGAAAAATACACACGGATTTCGAACGAGGCTTTATCAAAGCTGAGGTTGTGAATTACAGGGATCTGCTTGACTGTGGTTCCTATGCGGGAGCCAGGGAAAAAGGACTGGTCCGCATGGAAGGAAAAGACTACGTTGTGCAGGACGGCGATGTGATTTTATTCCGCTTTAACGTTTAAAGGAGGCTTACTAATATGGATATGTCCATTCGCTTTCCGCACCTGGGGATCACGCTTCCCCATGTGGGAAAAACAATAACGGTCTTTGGCTTTGATATTGCCTATTACGGAATGGTTATCGCACTGGCTATGATCGTTGGGATCTCCATTGCCATGAAAGAGGCGAAGCGCACAGGACAAAATCCGGACACTTATCTGGATATGCTAATGATTACCATGGTAACTTCTGTAATAGGGGCGAGAGCTTATTATGTCATCTTTAGCTGGGAAGACTATAAAGACGACCTGTTACAGATTTTCAATACCAGAAACGGCGGACTGGCAATTTACGGGGGGATCATAGTCGGTGCTGTTACGGTCTACGTCTTTGGCAGATTAAAGAAGATGAACTTTCCTCAGGTGGCGGACACGGTATGTATGGGGCTTGTTGCCGGCCAGATCATCGGACGGTGGGGCAACTTTTTCAACAGGGAGGCTTTCGGAGGTTACACGGACAGCTTTCTTGCCATGCAGCTGCCGGTCTCCGCGGTGCGGAAGGGTGAGATCACATCTGCTATGTGGGACCATCTGGTAACGATAGGCGGTGTGGAATACATCCAGGTCCATCCCACATTCCTCTATGAGGGAGTGTGGAACCTGGGAGTCCTGCTGTTCCTGTTCTGGTTCCGGAAAAAGAAAAAATTCCAGGGAGAACTGTTTTTATGCTACCTGGCAGGCTACGGAGCCGGAAGGCTTTGGATAGAAGGACTTCGTACGGATCAGCTTTTGATTCCGGGGATAGGAATTCCGGTATCACAGGTGTTATCCGCCGTTCTCGTGGTATGTTCCCTTATGCTTATCGTACACAACAGGAGGAAGAGGCAAAAAGAACAAGGAGTGTAGCGATGAGAGATAAAGAGTTAGAAATACGAATAGAAGACGCACGGCAGAGACTGGACAGAGCAATCACAGAAAAACGAGGCATGCAGACCATTATGGGACTCAGCCTGGTATTGGACCGTTTGATAGAAGAACATATTTGTATAGACCAGAAAAACGCAGAACTTGTGGGTTGATCCCACCACCTCTGCCATATATTGGAAACTCTTGAAAAGAATCGGCAAAATGGCGTAAAATCCTTGATTTTACGCCATTTTTCGATTCTTTTAATATTTCTAAAGAATATATGTTCCCCTTGCTTTTTTCCCGGTTGTGTTATAGAATGGGCATGTAAGTGGTAGAAAGTGGTGAAAAGTGGTGGCAAATGGGGAGCTAGTGGCAGAAGCGCCCGTTGTCCCATGGAGGGTGCGAAGGGGAGACTCGCATCTTCACGAAAGAAGGTGACATTCATATGTTCATGGGAGAGTATAGTCATACGATCGACGCAAAAGGAAGGCTGATCATTCCGGCTAAGTTCCGCGATGAATTAGGCGAGGATTTTGTGCTGACAAAAGGTCTGGACGGTTGTCTGTCTATCTACCCAAACAATGAATGGAAGGATTTCGAAGAAAAGCTGAAAGCTTTACCGCTTAATGATAAAAATGCAAGGGCCTTCGTACGTTTTTTTGTTTCCAGTGCAACACAGTGTGAACTGGACAAGCAGGGGAGAATTCTCGTACCGGTAACGCTGCGGGAGTTTGCTGGTCTGTCGAAGGACGTAGTGCTCACAGGAAACCTCACCAGGATTGAAATCTGGAGCAAAGAAAAATGGATGGAGAACAGCAATTGTGAAGATATGGATGCCATCGCAGAAGGGATGCAGGCAATGGGTATCTTAATATAATTGCAGGAAGGTCGAGGAAACTATGGAATTTAAACACAAATCCGTATTGTTAGAAGAGACGATCCGGAATCTGAAGGTAAAACCGGATGGGATTTATGTTGACGGAACGTTAGGAGGCGGCGGCCACGCCTATGAGGTGTGCCGGCAATTATCTGCCAAGGGGAGCTTGATAGGTATAGATCAAGACGAAGCTGCAATCGAGGCTGCGGGTGAACGGTTACAGGAATTTGGAGACAGAGTTACGATTATCCGCAGCAACTATTGCAACATGAAAAAAGAACTGCAGAAAATAGGGATTTCGTCTGTGGACGGGATCGTGCTGGATCTGGGTGTTTCGTCCTACCAGCTCGACAACGCTGAGCGTGGGTTTACCTACAGGGAGGACGTGCCCTTAGATATGCGTATGGACCGAAGAGGAAGCCGTACCGCAAGAGATATTGTAAATACTTATACTGAAAACGAACTGTATCGTGTACTCCGGGACTATGGGGAAGAAAAATTCGCTAAGAAGATCGCCAGAAATATCTGTACGGCCAGGAGTGAGAAGCCTATAGAGACCACCGGAGAACTGATTGAACTTATAAAACAGTCCATTCCCATGAAAATGAGAGCAGTGGGTGGACATCCTGCGAAAAAAACATTTCAGGCAATTCGTATCGAGCTGAATCAGGAGTTGGAAGTCTTGAGAAATTCCCTGGATGATATGATTGAACTATTAAATGACGGCGGACGTATCTGCATTATCACGTTCCATTCTTTAGAAGACCGCATTGTGAAGACTATATTCAGAAGGAATGAGAACCCATGCACATGTCCGCCGGATTTTCCGGTCTGTGTTTGTGGAAAGACGTCGATGGGGAGAGTCATAACCAGGAAACCAATACTTCCGGATGAGGAGGAGATTGCTGTAAATAAGCGTTCCAAGAGCGCAAAGCTGCGTGTCTTTGAACGGACCAGAAATGAATAGGCGGAGAAATCTGAATCGGGGTTGATTTCATGAAAAAAGTATCCGGGAGTGAGGGATATGACAGCAGAAAAGTAAATAGAGGCACCGGGTATTATGTGGATGGGAACACGGTCCGCCGTGTTGAGGAAGTACCCCAGCGTAAAAAAAAGCAGGTAAGTACAGCCGCACAGAAGAACAGAGCCAGAAACATGCAGATGAGCAAAGGGTATGTTATGTTTTTGGCAGTGATGTGTGTGGCTGTCTTGTTTGCATGCGTACATTTTCTGAAACTGAAATCCGAACTGACAGAGCAGAAGAGCCAGCTTACCGCAGAAGAACTCAAATACAGCCAGTTAAAGGCTGAAAACGACGCGTACTACAGTGAGACCATTTCCAGTGTGGACCTGGATGCCATCAGAAAAAAAGCCATTGAAGAGCTGGGAATGAAATTTCCCACTGAGGATCAGATCAAGTATTATACACCGGGCGGCAGCAGCTATGTGAGACAGTATCAGGATGTGCCCGAAAAGTGACGGTACATAGGACAAAGCAGGTGATAGATTGAATAAACAGGAATCAAAGAAAAGAAAAATGACAGGCACCATGAAGAAAAAGCTGGCGGGATTGTTTGTGTTGATTCTGCTGGCTTTCGTATTTCTGGTTATCGGGATTACCATTATCAATGCCAAGAGTGGTGACAAATACACCAAACAGGTGCTGGCCCAGTCCCAGCAGCAGTACGACAGCACCACCATCCCCTACAAACGGGGAGATATTCTGGACAGAAGCGGAAATATCCTGGCTACCAGCATAAAGGTCTACAATGTGATCCTGGACTGCCAGGTGGTGAACTCCAATGAGAATTACAAAGAGCCCACAAAAAAAGCACTGTCCGAGTATCTGGGGATTGATGAGGATACGGTGGAAGATCTGCTCACCAGCGCGGAGACAAAAGAGAGCCCTTACCAGATCTTAAAGAAGCAGATTTCCATGGATGAAAAGAAGAATTTTGAAAAGATGACAGAAATTCCGGCGGATAAGAAGGAGGCAGAGGCACTCTCCGAGGAGGAAACAGTCCGCAGGAATAACACGCAGGGCGTGTGGTTTGAGGAGGATTACAAGAGAACCTATCCCCTCAATGAGCTGGCCTGTGATGTGATAGGTTTTACTTATTCCGGGAACACCGCGGACTGGGGACTGGAGGGCTACTACAACAGCACCCTGAATGGCACAGACGGCAGAAAGATCGGTTATTTCAACGATGACGCTTCCCTGGAACAGAACATCATTGACCCGGTCAACGGAAACAGTCTGGTCACTACCCTGGATGTGAATATCCAGAGTGTGGTGGACAAATATATTGAGGCTTTTATGGAGAACCTGAAGGACGGCCCCAATACCGATTACCGCGGTGCCAAGAATATAGGTGTGATCGTGGCAAATCCCCAGAACGGGGAAATCCTGGCTATGGGCAGCAACGATCCCTATGACCTGAATGAACCCAGAGATCTCACCTCCCGGTATTCCGACAGTGAGCTCAAAGCCATGAATGATGAACAGACAAAAGAAGCCCTCTACAAAATGTGGAGGAATTACTGCATAACAGATGCCTACGAGCCGGGATCTGTGGTAAAGCCCATCACCGTGGCATCCGCTCTGGAGTCCGGCAGCATCACAGAGGAGGACACCTTTGTATGTGACGGCGGGGAACAGGTGGCAGACCGGTATATCAACTGCGCGGTCTATCCGGATTCCCATGGAACGGAGACCGTGGGGGAGGCCATCCAGAATTCCTGCAATGATGCCCTCATGGCCATCGGCCGGAAAATGGGGAAGGAGACTTTGCTTTCCTACCAGGATAAGTTTAATTTCGGGACAAGGACAGGGATTGACCTTCCGGGCGAGGGGACAGGAATCCTGTTCAGCCTGGACAACATGTTTGACACAGAACTTGCAACCACCACCTTTGGACAGGGATTTACCTGTACCATGATCCAGGAGGTTGCGGCGATCAGTGCCTGCATCAACGGCGGCACTTATTATCAGCCCCATCTGGTGAAAGAGATCAAGGACCAGGACAACAATACCATAAAGAGTATCAGCGGAAATGTCTTAAAGGAAGTGATTTCCCAGGAGGTCTCCGCGGATATCAGAAAATATATGGGAATGAGTGTGGAGAGCGGTACCAGCCAGACAGCAAAGATACCGGGTTACTCCATGGGAGGCAAGACCGGAACTGCTGAGAAGGTGCCCAGGGGGAATCATAAATACCTGGTATCCTTTGTGGGATTTGCCCCTCTTGATAATCCTGAGGTTGTGATCTATGTTGTGGTGGATGAGCCGAATGTGGAGGAACAGGCAAGCAGCACATATGCCCAGTATATTGCACAGGCGATCCTCTCAGAAATCTTTCCGTATCTGAACATATATCCGGACCAGGAGACAGACCAGAAGCTTCAGCTCTGGGATGAATTCACGGGAACCACAAGGATGGATGAGAGCGTCAACGGGGAGGACGGCAACGGCCCCTCCGGTGTAGTCATTGACGGCACAGAGAATCCGGATATGCCGGAACCGCCCCAGGATGATTCGGAAGAAGAAGGGATTGACAGCAACAATGCGGAGAGCGACGGCATTACCAATGAGGATGCCGGGTTCGACGAGGATGATATGGAAGAATAAACGGGAATGCTGTAGAGATGAGAAATCTGTGCAGCATTCCCTTCTTTTTTCCACAGGGCTTTGCATATATTTATAAGGATAAGCTGCAGGGGAACCGGGAATGAAGAAAAACAGAACATACCACAAGAAGAAAACCGTGATTGTATTTGCCGCCTGTGTGCTGATGCTTGCAGGGCTTATGGGCCGTATGGTCTATCTCATGGTGATAAAGTCTGACTACTATGCAAAGAAGGCGGAACAGCTCCACGAGAGAGAACGTGACATTAAGGCAGCCAGGGGCAGGATCATCGACGCAAAAGGGGAGATACTGGCCGACAACAAGGCAGTCTGTACCATATCTGTGATCCACAGCCAGGTAAAGGAACCGGATAAGATCATTGCCATGCTCCAAAAAGAGCTGGGGCTTTCCGAGGAGACTGCCAGAAAAAGAGTGGAGAAAGTTTCTTCCATTGAAAAGGTAAAGACCAATGTGGAGAAGGAGGTGGGAGACAGAATCCGGGAATACGGTCTTGCAGGGGTCAAGGTGGATGAGGATTTCAAGCGCTATTATCCATGCAATGAACTGGCCTCCAAGGTACTTGGGTTTACCGGTGGAGACAACCAGGGTATCATCGGGCTGGAGGTGTGGTATGATGATATCTTAAAAGGCATAGACGGCAAGATTCTCACCACCACGGATGCCAGGGGTGTGGAGATTGACGAGCTTGGGGAAAGCCGTGTGGAGCCGGTGGCGGGATATGACCTGCACATCAGTCTGGATAAAAACATTCAGATGTACGCTCAGCAGGCCGCGGAGAAGGTGATGGAGGAAAAGCAGGCGGATGCCGTCTCCATCCTGTTCATAAATCCCCAAAACGGGGAGATTTACGCGGACGTGAACGTACCGGAATTCAATCTGAATGAACCCTTTACCCTGAACACAGACGCAGATACTTCCGGTATGACGGATAAGGAGAAACAGGATGCCTGCAACCGGATGTGGAGAAATCTGACCATCAACGATACTTATGAGCCCGGTTCCACATTTAAGATCATCACCATGGCGGCAGGGCTTTCCGAGGGAGTGGTCAGCATGAATGACACCTTCTCCTGTCCGGGATTTAAAATCGTGGAGGACCGTAGGATCCATTGTCATAAAAGGACAGGACATGGCGCGGAAAACTTTGTACAGGGAGCGATGAATTCCTGCAACCCGGTGTTTATCGAGGTGGGGCTGCGGCTTGGCGTGGATAATTACTATAAATATTTCAAGCAATTCGGACTCCTCAAAAAAACCGGGATTGACTTACCCGGGGAGGCTGCAACCATCATGCATAAAAAATCAAACATCGGGCAGGTGGAGCTTGCAACTATTTCCTTCGGTCAGTCCTTCCAGATCACCCCCATCCAGCTCGCCACAACGGTAAGCTCCATCATCAACGGCGGCAGCCGGATCACCCCCCACTTTGGAGTGAAGGTGACAGATGAGGACGGAAATCTGGTGGAGACCCTTCAGTACCCTGTGGAGAAAGGGGTGGTGACAGAAGAGGTGTCCGGGGAAGTGCGCTACATCCTGGAAAAGGTAGTCTCTGAGGGGTCCGGCAAAAACGCGGCGATCGAGGGCAGGACCATAGGAGGCAAGACAGCCACGTCCCAGACACTGCCGAGAAGTGCCAACCGGTATATCTCCTCATTCCTGGGATTTACACCGGCTGAGACGCCACAGATACTGGGAATCTGCCTGATCCATGATCCTCAGGGGGTCTATTACGGAGGCACCATAGCAGCTCCTGTCATCCGGGATATCTATGAGAATATCCTCCCTTACATGGGGATTGAAGGTTGATAATTGATTATAAAAGCTTTATACTATAACCAGTATTGCCGACACAGGCATATGGCGGCAGCCCTGTCTTTTGCCGGGCTGCCGGGCATGATACAAAAATACATAAAAATGAGGTGTGTTATGACAGAGTATAAGATGGTGCTGCCTGTACTGGCAGCATTCATAGTCAGTGTGGTTCTGGGACCTATTATCATTCCCTATTTACGAAAGCTGAAAATGGGACAGACTGAGCGGGAAAACGGTGTGCAGTCTCATCTGAAAAAAGCGGGAACGCCTACCATGGGAGGGATTATTTTTCTGCTCTCCACAGTGGTCACATCCCTGTTTTATGTGAAGGATTACCCTAAAATCATCCCTGTACTGTTTTTGACGCTGGGATTCGGACTGATCGGCTTTTGGGATGACTATTTGAAAGTAGTCCTTAGGCGGTCGGACGGGCTTCTGGCCTGGCAGAAGATGCTGTGCCAGCTTGTGGTGACGGGAATCTTTGCCTTTTATCTGATGAAATTCACGGATGTATCCATGACGATCAAGGTGCCTTTTGCGGCAGGCTATGAGATAAATCCGGGATTTCTTACGGTTCCGCTTTTATTTTTTGTGGTCATCGGTACAGTGAACGGTGTGAATTTTACGGACGGTCTGGATGGACTGGCCTCCTCGGTCACAATCATGGTTGCCACCTTCTTTTCCGTGGTTGCCATTGGCACAAAGAGCGGCATTGAACCCATTACCTGTGCGGTAGTGGGTGCGCTCATGGGATTTCTGCTGTTCAATGTCTATCCCGCCAAGATTTTTATGGGAGATACCGGTTCCCTGGCCCTGGGCGGATTTGTGGCAGGCACGGCGTATATGCTGCAGATGCCCTTATTCCTGCTGATCGTGGGACTGATCTATGTGGTGGAAGTGCTCTCTGTCATGATGCAGGTGACGTACTTCAAGATATCCCACGGCAAAAGAATTTTCAAGATGGCGCCTATCCACCATCACTTTGAATTGTGCGGCTGGTCCGAGACAAGGGTCGTTGCCGTATTCTCCATTATTACAGCCATCCTGTGCCTGATCGCACTGCTGGCATTATAAGAAAGGAAAAAGAGAAATGGACAGAACAGAGTTAAAAGGAAAACGTGTGCTTGTATTTGGTTCGGGAATCAGCGGCATCGGCGCGGTGCGCCTGCTGGAGGCAGTACAGGCTGATGTGATATTATATGACGGAAATGAAAAGCTGGACAAAGAGGAGATTAAGAAACGCCTGCCGGAACATTCATTGTGTGATATTGTTCTGGGAGATATGCCCCAAGACCTGCCGTCAACCCTTGACCTGGCAGTGATGAGTCCGGGGGTGCCTCTTGACATTCCACCTGTGGAGGCACTTAAGCGCGCGGGCATTCCGGTATGGGGCGAGGTGGAGCTGGCTTACCGCATGGGAGCGGGCACGGTTCTTGCCATAACAGGCACCAACGGAAAGACCACGACCACGGCACTTCTGGGAGAGATCATGCGGGCATATGCCAAATCCGTCTTTGTGGTAGGCAACATCGGAAATGCCTATACAGGCGCAGCTCTCTCCATGACAGAAGAGAGTTATACCGTAGCGGAGATCAGCAGCTTTCAGCTTGAGACCACCATATCATTTCGTCCCAAGGTATCTGCTGTCCTGAACATTACAGAGGACCATTTAAACCGCCATCACACCATGCAGGAGTATATCCGGGTGAAGGAGATGATCGCGGGAAACCAGACAAAAGAGGATTTCTGTGTTCTCAACTATGAGGATGAGGAGCTTCGCCGGTTTGCAGAGGTATGTCCGGCTAAGACTGTCTTCTTCTCAAGCTTACATAAGCTGGATCATGGAATCTTCCTGGACGGCGGGCAGATCATCCTGCGCACCGGGACGGAGGAGATTTTGGTGGCAGAGACCAGTGGGCTTAAGCTGCTGGGACGCCATAACCATGAAAATGTCATGGCTGCTGTTGCTATGGCTTACTGTGCAGGTGTTCCCATGGAAACCATCCGGCAGGTGATACAAAGCTTTACAGCAGTGCCCCACAGGATTGAGTTTGTGGATGAGATTGACGGTGTGGCCTATTATAATGATTCCAAGGGAACCAACCCGGATGCGGCCATCAAGGGCATTCAGGCCATGAACCGGCCCACTCTGCTGATCGGCGGCGGTTACGACAAGGAGTCCTCCTATGAGGAGTGGATCCGGGCATTTGACGGCAAGGTGCGGTACCTGGTCCTTATTGGGCAGACAAAAGAGAAGATTGAAAAAGCTGCCCACAGCTGCGGCTTTATGAGTACCATACTGGCGGAGGATCTGGAGGAAGCCGTTAAAATCTGTGCGGAGAAGGCAAATCACGGAGACGCGGTCCTTCTCTCACCGGCCTGCGCAAGCTGGGGCCAGTTTGACAACTATGAGCAGAGGGGCGATAAGTTCAAAGAATACGTGAGAAATCGTAAGGAATAATATAAACCGTCAGACAATATAATGCAGTATGAGCAAAAAGGAAAGGGAAATGCGTGTGGAGAAGAGATACCTGAAAAAGCATCCCGTGGCGGGTGCGGCAGCAAGTGCTGCGGATGATAAGGTAAACGGGCAGAAAAGACGCATGGATGGAACGCTTTTGATTCTCGTACTGCTGCTGGTGGTCTGCGGTCTGATTTTTCTATATAGCACGAGTGCATATAATGGCAGGGTGAAGTTTCATGACCCTGCCTATTATTTTAAAAAGCAGCTTTTTGCAACCTCCCTGGGAATGATGGGCATGTATCTGGTATCCTGTATGGACTATCATATCCTTACCAGGATGGCGCCATTTCTCTATGTGGTATCCATGGGGCTGTCCCTGGCAGTGCTTCTGTTCGGAGATGAATATAACGGCTCCAAACGCTGGCTGTCTATTGGACCTTTGTCGTTCCAGCCCTCGGAGTTTGCCAAGGTGGCAGTCATCCTGCTGCTCACCTATGTGATAACAAATTCCGAAAAGCGGCAGGACAGTCTTCTGCATATGGCGGGAACCATGGCCCTGCTCCTCCCTATTGTGGGGCTTGTGGGGACCAACAACTTAAGCACTGCCATAATCATTCTGGGCATTGGCGTAATTCTGATTTTTGTATCCAATCCCAAATACCTTCCGTTTGTGGGAATCGGAGGGGTGGGGGTGCTTTTTATCGGCATTTTCCTGAGTATGGCCAGCTACCGCCTGGAGCGTATCGCCATCTGGAGAAACCCCGAAAAATATGAAAAGGGTTTTCAGACCATCCAGGGTCTGTACGCCATTGGAAGCGGCGGCATTTTCGGAAAGGGTCTGGGGAGCAGCCTGCAGAAGCTGGGATTTGTCCCTGAGGCGCAGAATGACATGATATTTTCCATTATCTGTGAAGAGACAGGTCTTATCGGTGCCTGCCTGCTGATCCTGGTCTTCGCCCTGCTGATCTGGAGGCTTATGGTGATTGCCACACATGCCAGAGATCTGTGCGGTGCTCTGATCGCTGCGGGAATCATGGGGCATATGGCAATCCAGGTGATCCTCAACATAGCGGTTGTAACTAACACCATACCTAACACGGGAATTACCCTTCCCTTTGTCAGCTACGGCGGAACCTCTGTACTGTTTCTGATGGGAGAGATGGGTCTGGCGCTGTCTGTGAGCCGGACGCGTTCGCCCTGAACCTTTTTCGCCTCTCTGCATACAATAGTGTATAGCCAGGAGGCGGGAGGAAAGGTAAGACTTGAATGAAATTAGGATAGAAGGCGGAAATCCGCTCACAGGCGAAGTAAGGATACAAGGTTCTAAAAATGCGGCGCTGCCAATGATGGCTGCCGCTCTTTTGCATAAAGGGAAAAGTGTACTGCATCACTGCCCGAAGATCGCAGATGTCTTTGTTATGGAAGAAATCCTGCGGGAACTGGGCATGCAGATCCGGCATGAGGGAGATACCCTGACGCTGGACCCTGCCCATGTGGAGAAAACAGAGATTGACTGCTGTGAGGGCCAGAAAATGCGCTCCTCTGTCATTCTGTTGGGAAGTCTGCTGGGCAGATTCAAAAACGCGTCCGTGCCTCATCCGGGAGGCTGTGTCATAGGGGAACGCCCCATTGACCTGCATCTGTACGCTCTGGAGCGGCTGGGTGCCGTATTCGAGGAGAAAGAGGGTGTTCTCACTGCCAGGACAGATGGGCTTGTGGGCAGCACCATTCATTTTCCAAAGGTAAGTGTGGGAGCTACCCAGAACGCAGTGCTGGCCTCTGTGCTTGCAAGAGGAACCACACACCTGGAGGGATGTGCCAGGGAACCGGAAGTGGTATGGCTGTGCCGTTTTTTAAATGCCTGCGGTGCCAGGATCGAGGGAACAGGCAGTGATACCCTGACCATCACAGGAGTGGAGGAACTGCATGGGACAGAGTTCACTGTGCCTGCGGACAGGATCGTGGCAGGTACTTATGTGTGCGCCTGCGCGGCTACCAGAGGAGAGATTATCCTGGACGGCGCGCCGTTGGAGGAAATGGAAGCCCTCATGAGAGTGTACGAGAAAATGGGTGGACAATATGAAGCAATCGGTGGTAAACTGTCTTTGTGCAGCAAATGGGTGCAGGTTCCGTTAAGAAGGCAGTGTACGGAGGTATATCCGGGATTTCCCACGGATCTGCAGTCGCCGCTCATGGCGGTGCTGTGTACCATACCGGGAGAAAGCTGCCTGGTGGAAACGATTTTTGAGGACAGATTTAAGACAGCATCACAGCTTCTGCGCATGGGAGCCTATGTCCGGGTGGACGGCAGAAAAGCTGTTATCCGCGGCGGGACGCTTCGGGGCGCGGCTGTGGAGGCACAGGAACTGAGAGGCGGAGCAGCCCTTGTCATTGCAGGGCTGGCGGCGCAGGGGGAGACCCGTGTGAGAAACAGGCAGTACATTGAGCGGGGATATGAGGATATCTGCCGTGATCTGTCACAGCTCGGCGCCGTAATTGAGAGAGATTAAAGGGGAACATGTATGGACAGGAAAAAACACAGGATATTCTGGGGCTGCCTGGCAGCGGCCGTGTTAATAGCCATTGCGGTATTCTTTACCTGCTTTCAGATTACCAGTGTTAAAGTAGAAGGAAATCAGAATTATACGGAAGATGAAATCAAAAAAATGGTGCTGTCAGGCCCGCTTTCGGGCAATTCAGTGCTGGTGCGGTTTCTCAATCCTGATGAAAGAACAAAAGATGAGGAATTTATCAATAAAGTCTGGCTGGAGAGGACAGGCCGTCACAGTCTTGTGATCCATGTCAGGGAAAAAGAACTGATCGGCTATGTGAAATTTCTGGACGGCAACTTATACTTTGACAGAAACGGTATCGTGCAGGTGAGTACCACAGAGGAACTGGAGAATATACCGAATGTGGAGGGCCTTACGCTTGACAAGGTAGGGGTAGGCGAGAAAATTCCCGGGCTTGAAAAAGGCAGTCTGAGCCTGATCTTAAGCGTCACCAAGATGATGGAGAAGGGGGACAGGAAGCCGGACAGGCTGGTACTGGATGAAAAAGGACAGCTTGTGCTCTATTACGGCAAGGTGGAAGCCCGCATGGGCTCTGACAAAAATATGGACGAAAAAATGAGCAGACTTATGGGAATCATACCTCAGCTTGAGGGAATGGAAGGTGTCCTTCATCTGGAAAATGTGGACGAGACTTCAAAAAACGTGGTCTTTGACAAGGTTCTGAGTGAGGCGGAGCAAAAGGCGCTGGAGGACAAGGAGAACAAAAGCGGCGATGGTACAGATGAATCGGATACCGGTGATGAGGATTCTGACGGTTCCGATGATGAGTCCGGCTATGAGGATTCGGATGAGGGCGGTTATGAGGAGTATGACACCGGATATGAGGACTCAGGAGACGGGGATATGGATTATAACGAGGAAGATTCCGGCTACGGGGACGGTTCCGGGTATGAAGACTATGGTTCAGATGATGGTTCCGGGGAAGAATGACAGAGGAATTTTGTTTTTTATGGGACACAAATCGGGAAATTTTGATAATTTTTTTAAATTTTTTGTGAAAAAATAAATTTACCAGTTGATTAATTTTCCAAAAGACTATATTATATATCTATATGCATCATAAAGGTACTTAGAATTAAAGTACCTGGGTTTTCGGGTATTTATCATAAATACCCATGAGAACATGAAAAGAAACAGAGACAGATAAACCTGATTACAGAAAATCATACACGTCAGTGTATCCGAATGCGGATAAGATGCAGATATCTGTGTTCATGAAGAAGCAGCGAAGTGGATACAACAACCCGCTTTACAACATACGAGGGAAGCTAAAGGAGGAAGTACTTTGTTAGAGATAATGACAAACGAAGCTGAATCATCTGCAAAAATTATAGTGATTGGTGTAGGTGGAGCTGGTAATAACGCAGTCAACAGAATGGTGGAAGAGGCTATCGGCGGAGTGGAATTCGTCGGAGTCAATACAGATAAACAGGCCCTGACCTTATGCAAGGCACCGACTGTAGTGCAGATCGGTGAGAAGCTGACAAAAGGTCTTGGTGCAGGCGCTAAGCCGGAAATCGGCGAGAAAGCGGCTGAGGAGAGCATCGAAGAGATCAAACAGGTACTGCAGGGCGCAGATATGGTATTCGTTACCTGCGGTATGGGCGGCGGAACCGGAACAGGTGCCGCACCGATCGTGGCAGGCCTGGCAAAAGAAATGGGTATCCTGACCGTCGGCGTTGTCACAAAACCTTTCCGTTTTGAAGCTAAGACCCGTATGACAAACGCACTGACAGGTATTGAAAAATTAAAAGAGAATGTGGACACACTGATCGTTATCCCAAATGATCGTCTGCTGGAGATCGTAGACCGCCGGACAACCATGCCGGAAGCGCTCAGAAAAGCAGATGAGGTTCTGCAGCAGGCCGTACAGGGCATCACTGACCTGATCAATCTGCCGGCACTGATCAACCTCGACTTTGCGGATGTTCAGACCGTCATGATCGACAAGGGCATTGCACATATCGGTATCGGTGAAGGAAAAGGCGACGACAAGGCTATGGAAGCTGTACAGCAGGCCGTATCCAGTCCGCTTCTGGAGACCACTATCGAGGGCGCTTCCCATGTTATCATCAATGTATCCGGAGATATCTCTCTTATGGATGCCAACGATGCAGCCAGCTATGTACAGGATCTTACCGGAGAAGATACCAATATTATCTTCGGTGCCCTGTATGATGATAAAGAAGCTGATTATGTCAGAATCACTGTGATCGCTACAGGACTTGATGATGAGACAGCAAGGAAACCAAGCGTGAGCAGAGATAAGAAAGCAGCGAGACAGGAAGAACCGGTACAGCAGCAGACACCGGTACAGCCGCAGCAGCAGGCACCGGCATACAGCCAGCCTCAGCAGCAGCCGGCATTCAAGATGCCGTCCTTCCAGCCGCAGCAGGGCTTCGGAAGTACACAGCAGGGTACATTCACAAGCAATGTGCCGAAAAAGGATATCCAGATTCCGGATTTCCTGAAAAACAGAAGATAAGCGTTAAAATTACACAGGATAAAAGGGCAGTCCGGGAATTATTGCGGACTGCCTTTCGTGTATCAAAAGAGCTGTATTTCTGCATCGGGAGAGCAGATACAGGGTACTGTTCACCGCAGATGGTGCTTTCGGGCATGGCGTGGACCGTAACGATACAGTAGAGGAGAACAGTTATGGATAATAATGGACTGACCCATTTTGACGGGGAAGGAAATGCGATCATGGTGGATGTGTCCGGCAAGGATGTGACAAGCCGTACAGCCACAGCAAAGGGCAGCATTCATGTAAACCGTGAAGTCATGGACGCGGTGGTGAACCACACAGCAAAAAAAGGTGACGTGCTGGGTGTGGCCCGTGTGGCCGGCATCATGGCAGTGAAACAGACGTCATCCCTGATTCCCATGTGCCACACACTGCTGATCAGCAAATGCAGTGTGGACTTTGAGACAGACCAGGAAAACCTGACCATTACAGCAATCTGCACAGCAAAAGTGGAAGGAAGGACCGGTGTGGAGATGGAAGCTCTCACAGGAGCCAGTGTGGCGCTTCTCACCATCTATGATATGTGCAAGGCCATTGACAAAGGCATGGTCCTGTCGGGGATTCATCTGGTGGAGAAAAAGGGCGGCAAAAGCGGGGATTTTTATTTCAAATGACAAATATTCCATATAAACATGCTTTTTATTGCAATCAAAAGGATTGGGGGAATTTTTATGAGAAGAGCAGCAGTGATAACATCGAGTGACAGCGGATATGCAGGAGAGAGAGAGGATATGAGTGCGCCTGTCATCTGTGAGATTCTGGAGAAAGCCGGCTATCAGATTACATACAAGATACTGCTCCCTGATGAGAGGGGCATGCTGAGCCGTGAGATGGCAAGGCTGGCAGATGAGAACATCGCAGATCTGATCCTCACCACAGGCGGAACGGGCTTCTCGCCCAGAGACTGCATGCCGGAGGCTACCATGGACATCTGTGAAAGACAGGTACCGGGTATTCCTGAGGCTATGCGGGCATACAGCATGCAGATCACGAAACGGGCCATGCTGAGCCGTCAGGCAGCAGGCATCAGAAAACAGGCACTGATCATCAATCTTCCGGGGAGCCCGAAGGCAGTGAGAGAATGCCTGGAGTATATTCTGCCGGAACTGGAACACGGCCTGGATATCCTGCAGGGAACCGCACACAATTGCGCCAGAACGTGACCATAGAGGACAGGCATCTGCAAGACGGGCAGAACAAAACGGTATAATAAGCTTGAAAACAGACAGGGATGTGATACGGAGACCAGGATCAGCCGTAGAACATCCCTTTTTAAATTTAAAATTATTTCATATGTGCACCCAAATACCCTTCGGATTCGTCTAATGTATGTAAAAGACAATGAACCGGTTCAAAATATACAGCCAGTGTACCACTCCCCAAAAGGGAAATGCTTAGGCAGGACGCTGACAGAGAGGAGAACAGCATGTGGCTTGTAAAAAAGGCCCAGAGAGGGGACGCCGATGCTTTTGTGGAGCTGATCGAGCAGAACAAACAGGCAATGTACAAAGTAGCCAGAAGCTATCTGAGCTGTGAGGCAGATATTGCCGACGCCATGTCAGAGGCAGTGCTTTCTGCCTATGAGCATTTGGCAGAGCTTAAGTCCGCCGCGTATTTCAAAACCTGGCTTACCAGAATCCTGATCAACTGCTGCAAAGACATCCTGCGGCAGCAGGGCAGATGCACCGTAGTGGAACAGGTGCCTGAAGAAGGAGCGGTGGAAGAGATGCAGAGCAACAGTGGATTCACAGATCTGATACAGGAGCTTCCGAAGGATTTCCGGATGATTTTTGTCCTGTACTATGGGGAAGGTTTCTGTACCAGAGAGATAGCAGAACTTCTCGACATCAGTGAAAATACAGTAAAAAGCCGTCTGAGAAGAGGACGGATGAAGTTAAGTGATATCTTACAGCATCAATAAAGGAGGCACACTATGAATTATACAGAAAATGAAATGAAACAGATCCTGGAACAGGAAGTAGAGATACCGAAAAAAGTGGATGAACGCCTGCAGGACACTTACAGCCGGATCCGCAGCCAGAACAAGACAAGAACCAACCATGCCAAAAAGTCCTGGCGCAAGATCACGGCAGCAGCGGCAGCCGTAGTCCTCACCCTCACCGTAACCGGCGGCACAGCAGCTGCAGCTTACCTTTCCGAGCACACGGATTTCTTCCAGGGCATGTTCGGAAACACCACAAAATCTTCCCAGGAACACACCCAGATCCTTGCGGACCCGGATAAAGAGGACGGCATGATGGCTGACCTCCCAGGCAAAGAATACGTTCCGGTAGATGAGGAAAAAGCTGACGCCCTCATAGGCGGCAATATAACCGAGGTGAACATCACCAAAGAGATCGGTGATCACACCCTTACCATAGAGAACATTGTCACTGACGGCAACGGCATGCTCATGTCCATGACCCTGGAAAGACAGGGCGGAGTCACTGCACTGTACGCGGATGACGAGACAAACCGCACAAAAGGTGCCTATTTCTCCCAGGAATCAAACTTCTTCTTCTGTTTTGAAGATCAGGAAGGAAACCCTGCCGGTGAATTCATGTATGTAGACACAGAAAAGAGCACACCTGATAAATACTACATTTATGATTACATGATATGGGGCAGTGCAGAAAACACCTCAAACCAGCCCAGACTGCACATTTACACCTATCCCGTTACCTTCGGCGAGCTTCAGGAGATGAACGAGACAGATCCGGAAAAGAGAAATCAGATAGAAGTGACAGAAGATTACGTGGACCTTCCCCAGTGCGAAACCGTCTCCATGCAGTCCCTGTCCCGGGATGATACCTGGATATGTTCCTATTCCCCCATCTCCATGAACATCAATATGTCCGCCCAGGCCTCCGAAGAAGAGGCTCAGGACCCGTACTGCATCAAATACATTGAACTCAAATACAAAGACGGCACCAGCTACGTCATCTACGATCAGGACGAACTCGACAACACAGGCTACATCTGTGGCGTAGACACCGAATTCCGCCTGACCTACAACCGCATCGTAAACCCGGAAGACATCACCCAGATCCTCATCAACGACAACGTTTACGATGTAAACGAATAACCAACAACAATTCAAACTAACCAACAGTTTTATTAAAAATGAGCTGTCCCCTATTTCCGGGAGACAGCTCATCTTAAATTATATAACCTTCCGCCTGCAATATCATTAACAATGCTCTGTGGGTGTAAATTTCAACAGAACAATAAGAAAAATAACCGCTGCCACTGTCAGGGGAAAGAAAGGGCCGGAGGCCGGGATGCCTCTTTCGTCAGGCGAGGTTAAGCGGAGTGAGTCGAAGATCCACCTGCCCCAGACACTTGGTGAGGAAGCCATTGCTGACGAACCTAGTGACTGGGAGCAGGTTAGCTGAGACGCACGGAGCCTCGAGCAGGACGAAAGAGGCATCCCGGCCTCCGGCCCTTTCTTTCCCCGTCCGCTAAGCCACCTATTTCCCCAGCCGTTCTCTGACTACTTCCATCGGCATCTCCCGCCCCGTCCATATCCGAAAGGCCTCCGCCCCCTGATACAACAACATGGCATACCCATTAAACCCCTTACATCCCATCTCCTTCGCCATCCGCAGCAGCTTTGTCTCCCATGGATTATAAACAATATCCCCCACAGCCAGCCCCTCATGCAGAAAATCCTTTCCCGGCAGAATACAACCATCTTCATCCGGTGCCATCCCCACAGAAGTGGCATTCACAACCAGCACACTATCCTCAAGACTCCTTTTCAGCCCATCCTTATCCTCATTATCACAGAGACAGATCGCACATCCGGTTTCCTTTTCCAGCCGCCCGATCAAGTCTTTCATCCGAGGCAGAAACCTGCTCGTCATTCTGGCATACACATCAATTTTTCCTGCCCCGTCAAGCGCCGCCTGTGTACAGATAGCCGTGGCGGCGCCTCCGATACCCATAAGTGTTATACTCTTTCCTCTTACATCGATTTCCTGCTCCCTCACAGCCCGCATAAATCCGATTCCGTCCGTATTATGCCCGACCAGTTTCCCATCCCTGTTCTCCACAGTATTTACAGCTCCGATCAGACCTGCAGCGGGGGACAAGTCATCCAGATAGTCCAATATCTTATTTTTATTGGGCATAGTCAGATTAAATCCCTTTACACCCAGTGCGCGCAGTCCTTTTACGGCGTCTTTTAAAGTCCCTTCATTTACATCGAAACAAAGATAAACGAAATCAAGCCCCAGAGCCTGAAAGCCTGTATTATGCATCATAGGTGAAATACTGTGTTTCACCGGGCTTCCAAGCAGTCCGGTAAGCTGTGTTTGTCCCGTAATTGGTATCATGATTTTTCATCCTTTCTGAAACCTGGCGGCCATCTTTCTGTTACATGAATCTGAACAGTCTTCTGCCTGTCACATGAATCCATGCAGTCCGCCGCCTTTTTTCGCAGGCCGCCACTCGTAATGATTCAATAAAACCGAACCATAACCTGCACCTGCATTAATTTAAAGTGTAAAAGGAAACTTTCGTGGTGTCAAGAGAAAAAGTGTGTTATAATAGCGGCAGTAATTTATCAGTTACTGTTCATACACCACTGTCCCGCCGGGTGTTTTCAGGCCAAAGGCATGAAAACCCCGAGGCAGCCAGCGCGATATGGAGCAGAATGCTTCATATCCGTGCATCACGAAGCGTGTTGCTGGGCACGCAGTGAACAGTAACATTTACCAGGAGGAAAAAGGAACATGAAAACCGTAGAGATAAAAGGCATAAAGATCGGGGAGGGAATTCCGAAAATATGTATTCCCCTCACAGGAAAAACAAGAGAAGAAATCATAAAAGAAGCAGAAACAGTGAAAAACATGGAACCGGATTTCGTCGAATGGCGCGCAGATTGTTATGAGGAGGGAAAGAACAGCGAAAATAGTTTGGAAATGTTGAAAACCATTCACTGCGTTTTAGACAAGATTCCCCTTCTTTTTACCTTCAGAACCGACAAAGAAGGAGGCAGTCAGTCCATTACCTGTGAGGATTATGTAAATCTTCTGGAAAATGCCGCCAAAACCGGCTTTGTGGACCTGATTGACGTGGAAGCTTTTTTTGATACGGACAGGACAGAATCTCTGATGAAAAGATTGAAAGAATGCGGCGTTTATGTGGCTGCTTCCAACCATCATTTTGACAGGACACCTTCTATAGAAGAGATGGTAAAACGGATGGAGACCATGGACCGTTTCGGGGCCGATATTCTGAAACTGGCTGTCATGCCAAAAAGTGACGAGGACCTCATGTCTCTTTTGACAGCAACCGTCATGATGAAGCGCAGAACAGAGAAACCGGTCATCACTATGTCCATGGGAAAAACAGGAGTTTTGAGCCGTCTTTGCGGAGAGGCGTCAGGCTCAGCCGTCACATTTGCGGCGGGCATCAAGGCCTCTGCACCGGGCCAGATCCCAGCGGAAAGGATGCGCAGAACCCTGCAGCTTCTCCATGAAAGCTTTACATAAAGAGGATAACATAACAAGAAAAAACGGGACCAAAACTGTCGAAAAGATTTTTGATTCGTCCAAGCGGTTTTGACAAAATAAACACCCCCTATCACCTATAATGAACATTACTTATTCCAGATAAGTATGCAGCAGAAAACGCACTTAGCGGATTTTCTGCTGACATGAATGAGTCATACAAGGTTTAGGGGGTGTTTTGTGTACTACGAATTTTACATTGACGTTTTTTTCGTAGTCAATCTGGTAATGGATTTTTTGCTGCTGCGTCTGGTGAACCGGGTGCTGAAGGGGACTGCCACTCCTCTTCGTTCTCTGGCAGGTGCAGCGCTGGGAGCTGTCGGTATCTGTGTGATCACACTGCTGCCTTTATCGTCCCCCTACATAAGGGTATTGCTTTCACACGGCGTCCTGGGCATCCTCATGGTGTGGGTGAGCTGCTGCTGCAGGTCATGGAGAAAACTGTTTACAGGGATTTTACTTCTGTACGGTTTTTCCTTTCTCACAGGAGGGATACTTACGGCCCTGCCGGGCGGCACAAAGGAAGGCTTACTTACGTTTTGTTTCATCACCACAGCCACTTACTGGATTCTCATCTTAGGAATGCGACTCTTGGAATACTTAAAAGGAAAAAGCTCCGCCATTTGCGAAGTTATCATTCGCGCGGGCGGCAAATCAGTGAAAGTCAAAGGACTGTATGATACTGGCAACAGGCTGCGTGACACACTCACCAGAAAACCGGTGAGCGTTGTGGAATACGGGAGGTTTGAGGAGCTTCTTGGCGAGGACCAAAAGGCTTCTTTTGAGAGACTTCTAAGCGGAACCGGGAGTACGGAGGACATTTGTGCCCAATCAGTGCTTAAGTTTCATCCTCATTATATTTCCTATCGCAGCGTGGGGCAGGATAATGGACTAATGCTTGCCGTCACTGTAGATGAACTATATGTATCAGCAGGAGAAGAAGGCAGTGTGGTAAAACATGCAGTTTTAGGGCTTGCAGGGAACCAGCTTTCCACTGCCGGAAACTTTCAGATAATCGTCAATCCGTGCATTGTGAACGCAGAATAGAATGGTATTCTGCATTTCCGGGCACACAGCAGAGCAAAAGTCAGGATTTGCTTTGACAGTTTTAGGGAGGAGCATAAATGAATATGGAAGCAGCAGCAGAGAGAAAAGTACAGATGCCTGTTTTTTCGGGGTTTTCCAATATTATATTCAGAAGAGGGGAAGAAATTCATTATATCGGAGGAGCAGAGGTCCTTCCGGCGCCTTTGGACGCAGAAGCAGAGGCGGAAATGATAGGAAAATTACAGACAGAGGACAATGCAGATGCAAAATCACGTCTGATCGAACATAACCTGCGCCTGGTCGTTTACATTGCCAAGAAATTTGACAACACCGGAGTGGGGGTGGAGGATTTGATCTCCATTGGAACCATTGGCCTGATCAAAGCCATCAATACATTCAACCCTACAAAGAAGATCAAGCTGGCAACCTACGCATCCAGATGTATTGAAAATGAGATTCTTATGTATCTCAGGCGCAACAGCAAGACTAAGATGGAGGTTTCCATTGACGAGCCGCTGAACGTGGACTGGGATGGAAATGAACTGCTTTTATCCGATATTCTGGGGACGGATGAGGATGTGATCTATAGGGGAATCGAAAGTGAAGTAGAGCGGTCCCTTCTGGGGAAGGCGATCGGCAAGCTGACCAAAAGGGAACAGACCATTGTGCGGCTGCGGTTCGGCATCAATATGCCGGATGGCAGGGAAAAGACACAGAAGGAAGTCGCTGACCTTCTTGGAATCTCCCAGTCCTACATATCCAGGCTGGAAAAGCGGATCATGAAGAGACTGAAAAAAGAGATCGTAAGATACGAATAACACATTACCGGGTTGACTGGGGAACCTCATTAAGGCTATACTTACTAGTGACAACACGAAGAGTTGATAATGAGGTGATGAGGATGCAGAAGACTCTGCCAATCGGAAATGACCAGTTTCGTATAGTAAGAGAAAAAGATTATTATTATATTGACAAAACACTTCTTATAAAAGAATTTTTAGAGCTGAGAGATACGGCTTCCCTGATCACAAGACCAAGAAGATTCGGGAAAACACTAAATATGACCATGCTCCGGGAATTTTTTGATATCACAAGAGACAGCAGAGAGATTTTTAAGGGGCTTGCCATTATGGATACAAAATACGCATCCCTTATAAATACGAAACCTGTCATTTATTTTTCCTTTAAAGACTGTAGCGGTAAGACACAGGATGAGCTGAAGGTGCGTCTCTCGAAGGAAATCCTAAAAGAATATCAGAGGTATGCAGTCATTTTTGAAAGCGGCAGCCAGGATAAAAGAGATGTATACGTAAGGATATTCTACAACAATCTTGAAAAACTAATTTCATGTTCCATGTCATTTGCAGAGTTGTCTGCCTATGTGGAAGAACTTATCAGGGTGGTACATGATCATTATGGAGCTGCTCCGATTTTGCTGATCGATGAATATGACCAGCCGGTTTTATCCAGCTATGAAAATGGATACAGAAAGGAACTGGGAGATTTCTTTTCCAGCTTTTACGGGTCTGCCCTGAAGGGAAATGAGTACATGGACCAGGCGCTGCTTACAGGAATCCAGAGAGTGGCAAAAGAGAGTATATTTTCCAAACTGAATAATATCAGCATCTATACAGTGATAGATGAATGTTATTCTGACAAATTCGGCATCACAAAAAGAGAGGCAGAAAAACTGCTCTGTGATTTTGGCATGGAACTGTCTGCAGTGGTGAAAGAAAAGTATGATGGATATCGGTTTGGGAGATATGACATTTATAATCTGTGGTCCCTGTTATGCTATATCAGGAAGGGCAGGGCTGAGAATTTCTGGGTGAATACCTCCACCAATTATCTGGTAAAAGAGGCTGTGAAAAAGGCAGATGAACGGTTTCGCAGGGAATTTGATGAGCTGATCGAAAAGAAAACCGTACGGGTTGGAATTAATTTGGAGACTTCATTTATAGAACTGCAGGATAATTACAGTCTGTGGGGCCTGCTGGTAAACGCAGGATATGTGACCGTGGAGGATGTGGAGGACGAAAGTTTTATGAAAGTCCGCATTCCGAATGAGGAGGTGTGCGCTGAGTTTCGTAAAATCCTGGCGGAGCAGGCGAATATTTCCGATATGGACCTGCAGGGAATGTTCCGCTGCCTGCTGGAAAAAGATATGGAGGGATTCCTGAAAATTTATCGGGATATTGTCATATCCTGTACCAGCTATTTTGATGCCAGGGAGAATGCCTATCATATGCTGTTTCTGGGAATGTGTATCAGTGTAAGAGGAATCTACGAGGTGAGCAGTAATCTGGAACAGGGGCATGGACGCAGTGATATTACGCTGAAGGCTCTGGAACCGGGACGTCCGCATATCATTTTGGAATTTAAGCAGGGAAGTGATGTGGAGACACTGAAAAAATCTGCATTGAAACAAATACTAAAAAAGCAGTATTACAGCGGTCTGACAGGAGAAGTCCTGTGTGTAGGCATTGCACATGACAAAAAGCAGTGTGCGCTTACGTGGGAATCTATAACTGTCACGGGCAGCGGGCAGGCCGTGAGGGAAAATATTTAGCGGGTAAATTTTAAAATATAAAACAGCCGTCTGGTAACACGGGGAGGCATATCCAATGGGATCTGCAGCTTCCGGTTATGGGACGGCTGTTTTATTTGCGTTCATTTTTAATGCGTTTTTCTGCAATCATATATACTGCTGTTCATCAAAATCATATATTTAACGATTCTGCTGAATTACATATTCTGCTGTATCTCCTGTTTTTCTTTCAAAATGATCTCTGCGAGCTGGGCAATCCGTTCATCGGACATTCTGGCAGCCGGGGCGGAGATGGAAAAGGCGTAGCGGGCACGTCCTTTATAATCAGGGAGACTCACCGCGATACAGCGCACGCCAAGCTCATTTTCCTCATCGTCCAGGGCATAGCCTTTTTTTCTTACTTCCTCTATTTTTTCCTGAAAACGGGAATACTCCGTAATTGTATGGGGGGTCAGGCGCTCAATACTGCTTGCATCCCAGAAACGGCGTATCTGTTCCTCCTCCATATCAGCAGCCATGGCTTTTCCAACGCCGGAACAGTAGAGGGGGATCCGATTGCCTACCTTGGATACCATGCGGACAGAGTTCTGGTAGGATTCTTCTTTATAGATATATACAGCTTCCGCACCGTCAAGCTGGACAAAATGCACGGTTTCCCCTGTCTTTTCGGAGAGCTTTTTCAGATGAGGGCGCACAACCTCCAAAATGTCCATACGGCTTAACAGACGGTTGGAGAGGCTTAATAATTTCAGGGACAAGTCATATTTCTGTGTGTCCGTATCCTGTTTTACATATCCCATATAGATAAGGGAGCAGAGCAGACGGTGCACTGTGCTTTTGTTGAGCGCAAGCTGCCGGCTTAAGTCTGCCAGCGCAATGGGGCCGTCAGATGCCAGGGTTTCCAGGACGAGAAACAGCCTGTCAGCCACCTGGATGGGATTCTTTTCTTCCATAATATATTCCTGCCTTTGGTTATTTTTCACGAATAGGCTTTGGCGTTATTGTAACACTTTCTCATTCAGGAAACAACCGGAATTTTTTATCATTTTACTCTTGACAATCTGAGCGAGAAGAGTATAATTCAAGATAAAGATACCACAATACGAAACGGAGTTTCATAATGTGGAAAGAATAAACACGAATAGGCAAACACAGCAAGGCCCATAAAACGAAAAATCAATCATTCATTTCAAGGAGGAAGTTATGAACGCAATCTTAGAACAGCTTTCAAAATTCGGTGTTGTACCGGTAGTCGTATTAAACGAGGTCAAAGATGCAGAGCCGCTGGCAAAAGCATTATGTGAGGGAGGACTTCCCTGTGCAGAGGTAACATTCCGTACCGCAGCAGCCGAGGAATCTATCCGCACCATGACAGAGAAATTCCCGGAGATGCTGGTAGGTGCCGGTACAGTCCTGACCACAGAGCAGGTGGACCGCGCAGTTGCAGCAGGCGCCAAATTCATTGTAAGCCCGGGATTTGATCCGGAGATCGTGGACTACTGCCTGAATAAAGATATTCTGGTTCTGCCCGGATGCGTAACTCCTTCTGAAGTGGCACAGGGCGTGAAACGCGGCCTGAAAGTTCTGAAATTCTTCCCGGCTGAGCAGTACGGCGGAGTATCCACGATCAAAGCTATGGCAGCAGCCTATGTGGGAATCAAATTTATGCCTACTGGCGGCATCAACCCTAAGAATGTAAAAGATTACCTGACCTGCGACAAAATCTTCGCATGCGGCGGAAGCTGGATGGTAAAAGGTGATCTGATCGCAGCAGGAGAGTTTGACAAGATTAAATCCCTGACCGAGGAAGCCGTTGCCCTGGTAAAGGAAGTAAGATAAATACAGGAGATATGTAACTGTCCATTACCCTGACAGTTACGGAAATATATTATTTCAAAGGAGAATTAAAAAAATGGCAAAAAGAGTGATCACATTTGGTGAAATCATGTTAAGACTGGCTCCGGAAGGATACTATCGTTTTGTACAGGCAGATACTTTCGGCGCAACATACGGCGGAGGAGAGGCTAACGTAGCTGTTTCCCTTGCTAACTACGGATTCGACGCAGCATTTGTTACAAAGCTGCCAAAACATGAAATCGGACAGGCTGCTATCAATTCTTTAAGAAAATATGGTGTAGATACAACGGAAATCGCACGCGGCGGCGACCGTGTGGGAATTTATTTCCTTGAAAAAGGTGCATCCCAGAGACCCTCTAAGGTTATTTATGACCGTGCTGGCTCCTCTATCGCTACAGCAAAATCCTCTGACTTCGATTGGAAGCACATTTTCGACGGCGCTGACTGGTTCCATTTTACGGGAATCACACCGGCCTTAAATGATGAAGTAGCAGCTATCTGTCTGGAAGCCTGCAAAGCAGCCAAAGACGCAGGCCTGACCATCTCCTGTGACTTAAACTACAGAAATAAACTGTGGTCCAAGGAAAAAGCAGGACAGGTTATGGGTGAGATCTGCAAATATGTAGATGTCTGCATCGCAAACGAAGAGGATGCTGCCGATGTATTCGGCATCAAAGCAGCCAACACAGATGTTACTGCAGGTACTGTAAACCACGAGGGATACAAAGATGTTGCAAAACAGCTTGCTGACCGTTTTGGTTTCTCAAAGGTTGCCATTACACTGAGAGAGTCCCTGTCTGCAAATGACAATAACTGGTCCGCTATGTTATATGACGGAAATGATTACTTCTTCAGCAAAAAATATAAAATGCATATCGTTGACCGTGTAGGCGGCGGCGACAGCTTTGGCGGCGGATTGATCTGCGCATGCTTAAACGGCTATGACGCACAGGCCACCATCGAGTTCGCAGTGGCAGCTTCCTGCCTGAAGCACTCGATCGAAGGTGACTTCAACATGGTTTCCATGGATGAGGTTTCCAAACTTGCAGGCGGAGACGGTTCAGGACGTGTGCAGAGATAAGGACAGAATAAATAGTTATAAATGATAGCCCTTTTGCCATGGGTGAACATTTAAATAAAAATGGGATGTTGTGAAAACAGCATCCCATTGTTTATAACAGCAGATCATTTGGAAAGTATTCTCTGCTGAAACAGATTGGATGGGACAGCAGATTTATGGTTAGTGATAGATTAAGAGAATCAGGGAGGGTTTTAAGATGAAAAAAGATTTTGATTTGCTTTCATTAGGAGAGATTTTACTGAGGCTGTCACCGCCGGATAATGAGAGAATCGTGCGCGGTGAGACATTTCAGAAGCAGGTGGGCGGCGCTGAGTTAAATGTGGTGTCAGGTGCGTCTCTTCTGGGCCTCAGGACAGGAATCATATCCAAGCTGCCGGATAATGCTCTGGGTGTTTATGCCAAGAACAGGGTTCGTTTCTGCGGAGTCAGTGATGACTATCTGGTGTATGACGAGGAGCCGGATGCAAGGCTGGGTATCTATTATTATGAAAACGGAGCATATCCCAGGAAACCAAGTGTGGTTTATGACAGGCGGCATGCGTCTTTCTGTAAGATCAGGATGGAGGAGCTGCCGCAGGAGATGTTTGCAAACACCAGGTGTTTCCATACCAGCGGGATCACACTGGCGTTGTCGGAGAATACCAGGAATACAGCGGTGGAGATGATCAGGAAGTTTAAGGAGAATGGGGCGATTATTTCTTTTGATGTGAATTTTAGGGGAAATCTCTGGACCGGGGCGGAGGCGAAAGAATGTATTGAGAAGATTCTGCCCTATGTGGATGTTTTCTTCTGTTCTGAGGATACGGCAAGGCTGACGTTTTTGAAAGATGGGGACGTGAAGTCTATGATGAAGAGTTTTACGGAGGAATATCCGATTTCTATTGTGGCTTCTACGCAGAGGATTGTGCATAGTCCTAAGGTGCATACGTTTGGGTCTGTGATCTATAATGCGGAGGAAGACAGGTACTATGAGGAGGAGCCGTATCGGGATATTGAGGTTGTGGACAGGATTGGGAGTGGGGATGCTTATATTTCCGGAGCGCTTTATGGGCTGCTGGCACATGAGTTTGACTGTCAGAAGGCGCTTCAGTATGGGAATGCGACCAGTTCGGTGAAGAATACGATTCCGGGGGATCTGCCTTCTTGTGATTTGAAGGAGATTGATCGGATTATTCGGAATCATATGGGTATGGGGGCGCAGGTGGAAATGGATCGATGATGTAGGGACGCATAAAAGGAGACACAAAACGAAGGATGGTCGAAGGGGGACGCCCAAAGGGGAAGACCGGCAGGGGCAGCAGGCCCGCAGGGGGTTCTCCGGCTGATGCCTTCGTCGGCTAGTCTTGCTAAGAAAAAAATGAAGCCCCGGACAAGGCACCGGGCAGAACCGCAGTCCAGCCTTTATGGCTGAACTGCTCAACTGCCCTGAAATTTCGGATGGTAACCGAAATTTCTCCTTGTCCGGGGCTTCATTTTTTCCTAAGCAAGTCTACGCCTCCTACGGAACACCAGCCGGAAAACCCCCTGCGGGCCTGCTGCCCCTGCCGGTCTTCCCCTTTGGCCTGAGAGCGTCGTTCGGGAGGAAAAGAGAGAACGTCGCTTGGGAGGAAAAGAGAGACCGTCACTTGGAAGGAAAAGAGAGAGCGTCGTTCGGAAGGAAAAGAGAGACCGTTATTCGGGAGAAAAAAGTGGAAATTGGACGGGGTGGGGGGCATAGGATAGGTAATAAGGGTGAATTTTGGTGGGATTATGCGGGTTTGTGATTTGAGGCAGAAGGAAGTTATTAATATCTGTACTTGTAAGAGTCTGGGGTGTCCTTTGGATGTGGAGTTTGATCCTAAGACGGGGTGTCTGACGGCGATCATTGTGCCGGTGCCGGGGAAGCTTTGCGGACTGTTTGGGCCGGCCAGTGAGTATGTGATTCCATGGCAGTGTATTAAGCAGATTGGGGAGGATATCATTCTGGTGGAGATCAAGGAGGATAAGTTTCTAAAGAAAGAATAAGAATTTACGCGGAGGTGGTTCCTTGACACGCTTTTTCTGTTGAAGTATGATAGAGGGCAGTAATAAGGAGGGGAACCAATGAAGGGATTTTTGGTGAAGTATAAGAGAGCGTTTCTGTTCTCACTGGTGTTTTCTCTTGTTTGTTTTGGGTTTATGCTGACGCATTTTACCATAACGATCGATGAGGAAACTTGGATTCTGGCAAATCAGCCGTCGCTTTTGTGGCTTTTGCAGGGGAGATTTTCAGTCTGGCTGTTTGATCTGGTTTTTACAAGGGAAGGGAATTTTGCTCCGTTTCTCTGGGATTTCCTTTCGGTGGTGTGCTGGCATTTTTCAGGGGTTGTATTTGCCTATGCGCTGCTGGGTAAGGAAAAGGTCAAAGAGTGGCAGATGTTTTTCTTTACGGCCTATTATGCGTCACTGCCGTTTGTGGTGGGAGAGATTCTTTCTTTTTCCATGTTCAATCTGCAGGTGTGTACAGCAATGGTGGCTGTCGCTTTTGGGTTTGTGTACAGTATCCGGTTTGTGGAGGGCAGGGGGAAAAAGGATGCAGGTCTTGCATTTTTGCTGCTGCTGTACAGTTTTGCTATTTATCAGGCATTGATCTGTGTGTATGTGACAGGGGTGGTGGCTTATTGTCTTCTGAAATTTGTGAAGAGGGAAGAGAAGGGGCTGCTGCGGTTTATTGTGACCTGTGCGGTGCTCTGCGCTGCGGCTGCTGCGGTATATTATGGGATTGATATGATCATCTGGCATTTTTCAGGGACTGCCGGGTATCTGGAGGAGAATTATATCGGCTGGTTCAGTGAGAACTGGAAGGCAATGTTCGCGGCTTCCGTTCTCAATGTGGGCAGGGTCTCTTTTTCCATTCCCTATGAGGGAGAATATATTTACGGCGGAGAGGTGATCCGCTGTGTGACAGTGCTCTTTGTAATCTATGCTGTCTGGCTGTTTTTTAGGCGCAGAGGGGCAAAGGATAAGCTTGGGGTATTTTTCTATACGGCTGCTCTTTGTATTGCACCCTTTGTTATGTATCTGCTTTTGGCAACCTACAAGACCCATGGCAGGATGCTTCTGGCAATTCCCCTGGCGGGTGCTGTGCAGATTTATCTTATATTCAGTGCGATCAGGAGAAATGTGGTAAAGAAGGCCATGATCGTGCTTGTGTCTTATCTGCTGTTTCTGAACGCGAGGAATATGAATATGATCTATTATTATGGAAGTATTGCCTATCAGAGGGATGTGACCACAGCGTCCCAGCTCATGTATGACATCCAGAGAGCAGGCATGGACTACCATACAAAGCCCATAGCTTTTGTGGGGATGGTACAGCCGGACGAGCTGCCTGTTCAGAAGTCGGATACACTGGGCGGCTCCATTTTCGCCTGGGATGAGGGAAATGTATCCAGAATGAAGGACTTTCTCCGAACACAGGGGTACGCAGTGACAGCGGCATCTGCAGAGATGATCGGAAGAGCCGCAGCGGAGGCGGAATCCATGACCTCATGGCCGCAGGAGGGCAGTATCCGGGAAGTGGATGATATGATCATTGTAAAATTCTCACAGCCCACGGAAAAATGGTACAGTGTAAATAATGTAGTGACAGAATAATGCGGATGACCGCAGTGTGAAGAACAAACGCACTGCGGTCATTTTTTTCGGAAATGAATAAAAAACAAATTGTATTGAAGTGCATACAAGTGATACTCTATAGGTAAGAACTTTATGAGGAAAAGGAGCATTCAGGATGACAAAACTGGTGATTAACCCAAAGGTAAAGAAGAGTAAAATACATAAGGAGATTTACGGACATTTCTCTGAACATCTGGGAAGATGTATCTATGAGGGGCTGTATGTGGGAGAGGATTCCCCGATTCCAAATGTGAACGGTATGCGGACGGATGTAGTGGAAGCCCTGAAGAAAATGAAGATTCCGGTGCTGCGCTGGCCGGGGGGATGTTTTGCGGATGAGTATCACTGGAAGGACGGAATCGGGCCGAAAGAGAGCAGGAAGAAAATTATCAATACCCACTGGGGTGGTGTTGTGGAGGACAACAGCTTAGGAACCCATGAGTTTTTTGAACTGTGCCGCCAGCTTGGCTGTGAGGCCTATGTAAACGGAAATGTGGGGAGCGGAACTGTGCAGGAAATGTCAGAGTGGGTGGAGTATATGACCTTTGACGGTGTTTCTCCCATGGCAGACCTGAGAAAAGAAAACGGACATGAGGAGTCCTGGGACGTGGCGTTCTTCGGTGTGGGAAATGAAAACTGGGGCTGCGGCGGAAATATGACGCCGGAGTATTACGGCAATGAATACCGCCGTTATCAGACCTATGTGAGAGATTATAAGGCGGATAAAAAGATATACAAAATTGCCTGCGGAGCAAATGTGGATGATTATGAGTGGACAGAGGGTGTGATGCATACCTGTTTCCGCCACAGCCAGCCTTTCCAGCACGGATTTATGGATGGCCTTTCCCTGCATTATTACACGCACCCGGAGGGATGGGACATTAAGGGAAGTGCCACGGATTTTGATGATAAGGTCTGGTACAAAACTCTGAGCAAAACACTTTATATGGAAGAGCTGATCAACCGTCACGGTGCCATTATGGACAAGTATGACCCGGAGAAGAAGATCGGAATGATCGTGGATGAGTGGGGGACCTGGTTTACCGTGGAGCCCGGCACAAATCCGGGATTTCTTTACCAGCAGAACACCATGAGGGATGCACTGGTGGCAGGCATCAATCTGAATATTTTCAACAAACACAGTGACCGTGTCCATATGGCAAATCTGGCCCAGCTTGTGAATGTTCTCCAGTCTGTGATCCTGACAGAAGGGGAGAAGATGCTGCTGACACCGACCTACCATGTATTTCACATGTATAAATACCATCAGGATGCGGATCTTCTGGAAAGCCGTATCGACACAAAGACCATAGGAGCGGAGGCGGAGTATCAGGTGCCGAACCTGACAGAGTCCGTATCAGTGGATGCGGAGGGAGTGATGCATATAACAATCACAAACCTTTCCCTGGATGAGGATTACGATGTGGATGCACTGATCCTGGAAAAACCTGTGACAGAGGTTAGAGGAGAGATCCTGGCGGAAGAGATGCATGCCATGAATACTTTTGAGGAGCCGGAAACTGTTAAGGTGAAAGAGTTTAGAGATGTGAAGATCACGGACAAAGGAATTGCGTTTACCATACCTGCGTGCAGCGTGCTGCATCTGGCAGTAAAATAAGAGAAAAACAGGGCGTTTTCCATGGGGAAAGCGCCCTGTCTGCGTCATCCAAGGAAGGCAAAATAGAGGATGACGATCATGCCGAGTATGATACGGTAGACACCGAATATTTTAAAGTCATGTTTTCTGATGTAGCCCAGAAGCATGCGGATGGCAAAAATGGATACGATAAAGGGGACAAAGGTTCCGATTATCAGGAGAATCCATTCTTCACCGGAAAACATGCCTGTTTTCAGGAAATATTTCAGCAGCTTCAGACCGCTGGCGCCGGCCATGACCGGTATGGCAAGAAAGAAGGAAAATTCACTGGCTACATAACGGGAGCAGCCCAGAATGACAGCGCCCAGGATGGTTGCGCCGCTTCTGGAGGTTCCGGGAATTGCCGCCAGCACCTGGAAACAGCCGATGAAAAAGGCTGCCTGATAGGTAAGTGCCTCCAGAGAATCCATTGTCGGCTGTTTTTTTCTGCTCTCAATGACAAGAAAGGCAATACCGTACAGGATCAGGGTTGCAGCGATTATGTATACACTGGACAGATAGTCCTCCAGAACCACATCAAGGGGCAGTCCCGCGATCACGATGGGAATACATCCCACAGCCACCTTTTTCCACAGTGTGTAGGTCTCCTGTTTTTCGGCGGCGCTTTTCTTTGGAGAAAGGGGGTTCAGCTTGTGGAAAAACAGGACCAGAACAGCCAGTATGGAGCCGAACTGGATCACCACTTTGAAGACTTCAAAAAATTCCGGTGTGGAGGTCATGGGCCAGATATTGTCAAACAAGATCAAATGCCCTGTGCTGCTGATGGGCAGCCATTCTGTGATACCCTGAATGATACCGAGAATGACCGCCTTTAAGATTTCAATAAAATCCATGAATACTTTTCCTTTCTGTGATGCCCGTCGTGAGTCGTGAGATTACTGGTTGTTTGGTGTTTCGATGCGGCGGATTTCCTTTGTGCGGATTTCCTTGCAGAGAGCATTAATGAAATCATCCAGGGATTTCTGGCCTTCATCACCAAGGAAACGGCTTCTGACTGCCACTTTTCCTTCTGCTTCTTCCTTTTCGCCCACAACGATCATGTAAGGAACTTTTGCGAGCCTTGCCTCACGGATCTTGTAGCCAATCTTTTCGGAACGCTCGTCTATGGTGCAGAGGATACCGTTTTTCTTTAACTCGCTTTCTACTCTGACCGCGTAATCCTGGTATTTTTCAGAGATGGGAAGGATGCGGACCTGTTCCGGGCAGAGCCAGGTGGGGAACATGCCGGCATATTTTTCAATGAGCCATGCCAGAGTCCTCTCATAGCAGCCGATGGAGGTTCTGTGGATAATGTACGGGCGGACTTTTTCTCCGTTCTGGTCAATATAGTACATGTCAAACTGTTCAGCCAGCAGTGCATCCCACTGTATGGTGATCATGGTATCCTCTTTGCCGTATACATTTTTGGCATTGATATCTACCTTGGGGCCGTAGAAGGCGGCTTCTCCCACATCCTCCACAAATGGAACATCCAGTTCCACTAAAATGCTGCGGATATGCTGTTCCGTCTGTTCCCATACCTTGGCATCGCCGATATACTTTTCTGTATTTTCCGGGTCCCATTTGGATAAATGATAAGTCACATCATCCTGAAGGCCCAGTGTGGTCAGGCATTTCTTGGCAAGCGCCAGACAGCCTTTGAATTCTTCCACCATCTGATCCGGGCGGACGATCAGGTGGCCCTCCGAGATGGTGAACTGGCGGACACGTGTCAGGCCGTGCATTTCGCCGGAATCCTCGTTTCTGAACAGTGTGGAGGTCTCGCTGTAGCGAAGAGGCAGGTCGCGGTAGGAGCGCTGTCTGGATTTATATACATAATACTGGAAGGGGCAGGTCATGGGGCGCAGAGCAAACACTTCTTTGTCTGTCTCCTCATCTCCCAGAACAAACATGCCGTCCTTGTAGTGGTCCCAGTGACCGGATATCTTGTATAAGTCACTTTTGGCCATGAGGGGTGTTTTGGTACGGATATAGCCCCAATTGTTGTCCTCCTCATCCTCGATCCATCTCTGGAGTGTCTGGATGATCTTAGCGCCTTTTGGCATCAGCAGGGGAAGGCCCTGTCCGATCACATCAACGGTGGTGAATAATTCCATTTCACGTCCAAGCTTGTTGTGGTCACGTTTTTTGATCTCTTCCAAGTGCTGGAGATATTCGTTCAGCTCATCCTTTGTGGAAAAGGCGCTGCCGTATATTCTCTGCAGCATGGGTTTGCTGGAATCCCCTCTCCAGTAAGCACCTGAGGAGGAGGTCAGTTTAAACGCTTTGATGCCTTTTGTGTTCATAAGATGAGGTCCTGCGCACAGATCAACGAAATCTCCCTGGGAGTAGAAGGAAATCTCAGCATCTGCGGGAAGGTCTGTGATCAGTTCCACTTTGTAGGGTTCTTCTTTTTCTGTCATGAGGCGGATGGCCTCCTCTCTTGGGAGAGTGAAGCGTTCGAGTTTGTTTCCTTTCTTGATGATCCGTTTCATCTCTTTTTCCAGTTGGTCAAGGTCCTCTCTGGAAAATGGTTCTGCCTCAAAGTCATAGTAGAAGCCGGTGTCGATTGCCGGCCCGATTGCCAGTTTGGCATTGGGAAACAGATGTCTGACAGCTTCAGCCAGTACATGGGAGCAGGTATGGCGGACAACACGAAGTCCTTCCGGATCTCTGGCTGTGAGAATGTTCAGGCTGCAGTCCTTGTGGATGACAGTTCTTAAATCCACGATCTGACCGTCCACCTGGCCTGCGCAGGCAGCCCGTGCCAGTCCTTCGCTTATGTCAAAGGCAATGTCAATGACTGATTTGGATTCCGTATATTCTTTTACGGAGCCGTCTTTTAATGTGATCTTCATTCTTTTTTCCTCCATGAGTAATTGATTAAATAAAAAAAACCTGAACAATCCTAAGACTGTTCAGGGACGATAAACAAGATACCGCGGTTCCACCCTTTTTGCAAATACCACTCATTCAGACGATAACGGTGTCGGCCGGACTTTATTAAAGCCGCTCCAGGGTGGTCTTCAAATGTTTCCCCATAGAATGCTCACACCGTATGCATTCCTCTCTGCATGGATAGACATTTTACTCTTCCTGTCTACGCGTTGGATCATATGGCAGAATGCAGCGGCAGACCTGTTGAAAGGCTGCGGATACATTCTGAATTGGTGTTTAGCATATCATCTATGGGCGTGAATGTCAAGTCAGGAGCGTGAGGATTTTCAGGGACGGAGATAGTTTTTCATGTTTTTCAGCGCGTGCTTTTCCAGACGGCTGACCTGAGCCTGGGAGATGCCGATTTCCCGGGCAACCTCCATCTGGGTTTTTCCTTCGTAGAAACGCATTTCGATAATGTGTTTTTCCCTGTCATCCAGGCGTTTCATGGCCTCCTTCAGGGACAGATCCTCAATCCAGTTTTCCTCTCTGTTCTTTTTATCACTGATCTGATCCATAACATACAGGGTATCCCCGCCCTCTGTGTATACAGGTTCGTAGAGGCTGACCGGGCTTTGGATGGCATCCAGGGCATAGACAATGTCTTCTTTTTCAATGCCGATCTCCTCGGCAATCTCATTGATGGTGGGCTCTTTTAGATTTTTCTTGACGTAATTTTCTTTGGCATAGATGGCTTTGTACGCTGTATCCCGGAGAGAACGGCTGACCCGGATAGAGTTGTTGTCGCGCAGATACCTGCGGATCTCACCGATGATCATGGGAACCGCATAAGTAGAAAATTTCACGTTCAGTGTCGTGTCGAAATTGTCAATGGCCTTCATCAGCCCAATGCAGCCAATCTGGAAGAGATCATCTACATTTTCGTTGCTGGCGGAGAAACGTTTGATGATACTGAGCACCAGCCTCAAATTTCCCTTGATATATAATTCTCTGGCTTCCGTATCTCCCTTTTTGATCCGCTCGAACAGAATGTCTTTCTCTTCATTGGTAAGTACAGGGAGTTTGGAAGTGTTCACACCGCATATTTCAACTTTATTAAGTGCCATTGCAAGAATCCTCCTGGAAATTTTAATGTCTAGTAAAATGATTCTCACCTGGTGCGGACAATATACGACAACCTGGAAAATTTAATAAAGTTTTAGCCCTTGACAATTCAGAAAAACAGATATAAAAACCCCTTGTTTTCAACAAAATTGTTTGGAAAACAAGGGGTTTGGGTTATGGTTAAAGCTGTTCAAACCGGGGAATGGTGATCACTTCCCCGCCTTTCATGGCGGATTCATGTGCACAGATTCCGGTGCCGGTCCAGTAGGCGCCCATGATATCATCGATGGCGGGTTTTCGGTCTTCCAGGATGGAGCGGACGAATTCATGTACCAGGTGGGGGTGAGAACCACCGTGTCCGCCGCCTTGCTTAAAAGAGAGGTGTGTATTTTCATTGTTGTAAACCGTATTGGTGGTGAAGGATGCAATCTCATCAGGCAGAAGGTGAGCATAATCAGGTATCCTGACCCGTTCCTCCAGAATTTCTCCGCCTCTGCTGGATTCTTCTTTTTCTTCATTCAGGATATCCACTTTCTGCAGTGCTCCTGTTCTGGTGTAGATGACAGGATCTTCCTCTGCAAGCTGCTGCCACTCAAAGCTTTTATTCTCCCCATATACACGGAAACACTCAGAATAACTTCTGGCAACTCCGTATAAAAAGCGCTCCATCTCAATTGTGATATCACTGTCCTGAAGGGTGATAAAAGCTGCTTCAAAAGCGTAAGGACATCCATACGGTTCTTCCAGTTCGCGACGGACTTTACCTGAACCTCTGGCGTATACTTTTTCCGGCAGATGTCCCGCAAGCATCAGACATGGTGCAACCGCATGGGTGGGATGCATAAGGGGAGGAAAACCTTTCCAGTAATCAGGCCAGCCTTCCATATCCTGATAGTGGGCGCATGTCATGTACTGCAGACGGCCAAGTTCTCCTTTCTCATACAGTTCTTTCAGATAGAGAAATTCCCTCTGGAAGATGGTGGTTTCCATGAACATATAATTCTTGTCTGCGGCCTTTCTTGCGGCAATAACCTGTTTTAATTCCTCCAGGCTCATGCCCATGGGGATTGTGCAGCCGCAGTGTTTTCCTGCATTCAGCACCCGTACAGAAAACGGTGCGTGTGTGGAAGGCGGCGTCACCAGATGGACGGCATCAATCTCGGGTATATCCAGAACATTCTGCAAGTCAGTGAAGCACTGGCTTTGGGGGATGCTGTACCGTTCTCTGGCAATGTCCAGAAGTTTTTGATTTTTGTCTACAACATAGACCTTATCCACATCGGGATGCCTGCAGTAGATGGCAACGAATTCCAGGCCAAAGCTCAGTCCAACCAGGGCTACATTTAATTTTTTCATATTCAAAGTCCTCCTTTTCTTCTGTACATAAGATTTTAGTCCAGATACACGTATCAGGGAATGAAGATAACTTTTGAATCAGAGCGAAATAATCGAAAAAACAGACAGGTTTTTTTGCGGATCAGTACATATTTTATTTTTAAGCCGTAAAAAACTTAAAAATACAACAGGTGGAAAAAAGATAAGGAATTTGAAAATTTTTTAAGAAGGAACGGTAAAAAGTCAAATAATATATTTATTCTAAAAATAACAGGGATATGGTTTAATGTGTTTATAGCAATTCCGAAACAGCCGGCGTTTTGAAAATGCAGAGAAGGGTACAGTAAACCGTTAAAAAATTGTAAGGAAAAGAAGGTATGAAGGTATGAAAAGAAAAAAAGTGACAGCCGTACTGATGGCGGCAGCAATGATATTAGGGACCACAGCGTGCGGTAGTTCCGACAGCGGTCAGGAGAACAAGAAAGAAGAAAACACCGAGAATGAAAAAAAGGAAGACAGCCGGGAGAACAGTGATAAGGGAGATTCTGCAGAGATTACACTTCTTATGACAAATGACTGGGTTGATGAATCCACGGACCTTGGCGGGGAGTTTACAAAGACTATCAGGCAGTATGAGGAGGAACATCCCGGTACAAAAATTACGCTGCAGGGAGCTTCCCAGCAGGATATTAAGGAATCTTTTCAGACAGCGGCCCTGGCAGGCGGCGGTGCAGATATTGTGATTATGGATAATTCAGGACATGCCATTGATTTGGCGGCAATGGGTCTTCTATATCCTTTGAGTGAACTGGCCACGCCGGAGGATCTGGTTTCCCAGTATCAGGAAGGGCCGCTGAATTCCGGTAAGTTCCAGGGAGAATATTACTCTGTTCCCTGGTACATGGACTGCTGCGGTTTGTACTATAACAAGGAACGTCTGGATGAACTGGGACTTTCAGTTCCCACAAACTGGGAAGAGCTTTCCGGTGCCCTTGAAAAAGTGAAGGAGGCCGGATACGGCGGAATCATCACCTATCAGAGTGCATATGCGTTTTATTCCTTCTTCTATCAGAATGAATGTCCGGTCATTGATACCAGCAGTGAGACACCATCTGTGGTGATTGATAATGAACAGGGGAAAGAAGCCTGGGACTATATCTGCGGCATGATTGAAAACGGAGGACTGGTAGAATCATTTAAAGAGGCTACAACATGGGATAAGGTTTATGAAAGCTTTGCCAATGGAGAGGCCACCTTCCTTCTGGGCGGGGACTGGTGTGCAAGCGGTGTTGACGGTATCAATCCTGATCTGGATTATGGGATCACCACCATGGTGGAAGGAAAGACACAGGCAACCGTACTGGGAGGCTGGACCTGGAATATCAACGCTAACAGCAAGAATCCGGAACTGGCATATGATTTGATCCAGTACATCAATTCTGAAAAAGGAGATCCGATTCTGGCTGTCCAGGGAAAGATTTCCGCACGTAAGGATTTTGATTATGCAAAAGCGCTGGAGGGAAAAGAACGCCTGAAGGTATTTACAGATGAGTTCCCATATACCTGTGCCCGTCCGGCCGTTATCAATGAAAAGGCCATCGACGAACTGATTACCAATGCGATCCTGGAGGTGGATTACGGAAAGGCAACGGCAGAGGAAGCGCTTAAGTCCCTGACGCAGAAACTGAACGAGAATATTGCATCCAACTATAAGTAGACAAGAAAGCGGGTTATCGTCTCTCCGGCGCAGCCGGGGAGAGCTGCCCGTCCTGAGGTGGGATTATGGGAAGAAAACAAAAAAGGGCGGGACTGGAACTGAAGAAAAACTGGCCTGGATATCTGCTTCTGGCACCGGCGGTCACGGCAGTCCTGGCCCTCTCGATCTATCCGCTGTTCCGCGGTATTTATCTTAGTTTTGTCAATTACAATCTGGTTCGTCCAAAGGACAGTATCTTCAATACCTTTGCAGGACTGGAAAATTATAAGAATATATTTGCCAACAAGATTTTTCTGCAGTCTATCGGAAATACAGTAAAATGGACACTGGTGAATCTTGTTATACAGCTTGTGGCAGCCATGCTGCTGGCGCTGGCACTGAATATGAAACTGAAAGGAAGGTCTGTATACCGCACTTTGATTCTGGTGCCCTGGGCTGTTCCGCACGCGATCGCGGCAATGACATTTACCTTTTTATATAATGCAAATGTGGGAATCATCAACATACTTGCCGTAAAGTTAGGAGCTATCACGGAATCCATCTCCTGGCTTGGGAATATCGGCTCTGCCTTCTGGTGCGTGGTTCTTGTGGCAATCTGGAAGGGGATTCCGTTCCAGATGATATTTATTCTGGCTGCGCTGCAGGGCATTCCCGGTGATGTATATGAGAGCGCTGAAATTGACGGGGCCAGCCGTTTCCAATGCTTTTGGAGAATCACGCTGCCTATCATCAAGGAGCCGCTGGCAATAGCCACGATTTTGAATCTTATAGGTATTGTGTCCTGCTTTAACACCATCTGGCTGATGACCGGCGGCGGCCCCCTGTACAGTACGGAGATACTTTACACCTTTGCCTACCGTGAAGCCTTTATTAACCATAACTTCGGTACGGCAGCGGCGGCGTCTGTGATTTTATTTATTTTCATGGCAGTATTTTCCGGGATATATCTGCGCATGGTAAGTGAGAAAGAGTAGAGGAGGGGCAAATGCTGAATAAAAAACAGAAAAAGAATATCAGAATGGCAGGTGCTTATATCTTTACAGTTCTGATGGTATTTATTGCTGTGGCGCCGTTTGTGTACGTTGTGCTGACAGCGCTGAAAACACAGGAACAGATATATGATCCAAAGCAGATCATTCCTACATATGTGACATTTGAAAATTTCCGCCATGTGATTTTTGAATCAAATTTTGTCAGATATTTTATGAACAGTATATTTATTACGGCAGTGACAACGGTTATCTGTATGGTATTGTCTGTCATGGCTGCATATGGGCTGACAAGATACTACATTTTGGGCGCCGGGAAAATCAAGATGGCAGTGCTGATGACGAGAATGTTTCCGGGAATCCTGCTGTGTATACCGTATTATATTATCATGAAACATTTTCAGCTCATTGACAGTTATGTGGGGCTGATACTGATGTACTGTTCCTTTACCCTTCCTTTTGCCATCTGGAATACCTGTGCATTTTTTACCACGATTCCGTGGGAACTGGAGGAATCAGCCATGATCGACGGATGCAGCAGATTACGTTCCTTTTTCTCCGTTATCTTTTACGTGGCAAAACCGGGACTGTTTGTGACAGCGCTTTTCTGTTTCATGTCATCCTGGGATGAATATATGTATGCATCTATTTTCATCAACACAACACTAAAAAAGACCATTCAGGTGGGAATGCAGGATTTTATCGGACAATACTCTGTGGACTGGGGATTATTGATGTCAGCAGTGGTTATCAGCCTTGTTCCCATATTGCTGTTCTTCGCATTAGTGCAGAAGAACCTTGTGGAAGGACTGTCTGCCGGAGCTGTGAAGGGGTAGATTTAAGGGTTGGCGCACAAAATGTGCGGCAGCCCTGTTTTGCTGAGCAGGAATTGCGGAGAAAGCCATATAGCTCAGACAAGCTTCGCGATGGGCCGAACTGGAAAGTAATGGGAATACAAGGCGAAAAGTTGACAAAAAGATTTAAGATATTAGAATGAAGGATAAAAGAGGGCGGATACCGTATGGAGAGGGAAAGAAGCAGACATTTCAGTCTGAAAAACAAAAGTATCAGGACACAGCTCATTGTGTACATGGGGTGTTTTGTGGTCCTGCCGTTGTGTCTGGCACTTATGTTTCTGAACATTTATTTACAGAGGGTTACAACAGAAAACATGACCAGTTATGATTCAACACTTCTGTCTCAGATCAAGGCAAACGGAGATCAGATGATTGAAGTGACCAACTACTCTACCAGTATGATGATGACCAGCAAAAGTGTATTGGAGAATCTGCACACGATGGCTCGTTCCGGGGACAGTTATGATCTGTATCGGGCTAAGACAGAGCTGTCAGCAAGGCTGTCTGAGATGGAAAGCTCAGTTCTGAATGCAGTGGGGGGCAAAATTGCCATTTTGACAAACTCCGGATATCTGATCGGTGCACACAATCTGAGCCGTACTTCCGTAGATTATGAAGGACAGGACTGGTATCAGCAGATTGTATCCAATGGACGAAAAACCACTTTCTGCACAGAACTGCAGGATTTTTTTGCAGAGATGACCACATATCCTATACGGGAATACCGCTATCTCTACATCGGCAGAAGTGTGCTGGATTATTCCGGCGAGAAGCTGGGGGTTCTTCTCATTCAGCTCTCCGGTACAAAGATATGGGGGAAATTCACGCAGGCCATGGTGCCCCTGGACGAGGGGACTTTTTATATTTTTGACGGCAGCAGGGAAATGCAGATGGAATATAATGGGGAAAAAGATAGGCTGGTGCAGTTACTCATAAAAGAGGAACCTGTGTGGAGGAAAGAAGCTGATACCATTATCCAGGGAGTTTTGAAAAATGGTTATAAGTACATGGCAGTTTCTATGGAGCACGGCGGGAATACTTTGGTGTACGCCGTTCCGGCCAGGGTCTATCTGGAGGGAAATCTTAGGATTTCCAGAAATATTCTCGGAATGGTTCTGCTTTTAATTGCCGCCACCATAATCACCATGATTTATTTTTCCAGGAAACTGTCAAGGCCACTTACGAATCTGGTGGAGAATCTGGAAAACTCTGAGAACGGAATCCTGAAGATTCAGGAGCCGGAACAGTCATTTCTGGAAATACATAAATTTATTGCAAGCTACAACAGGGCGGGACTGAGGATAGAGGAACTGATTGAAAAGGTGAAGACAGAAAGCCATCTGAAAGAGAAGGCTCATTATGAGATGTTGATGTCGCAGATCTCTCCGCATTTTATATTCAACACCGTGAATTCTATCCGAATCATGGCCAGGGAGGAGCAGGATGTGAGGACCTCCCGTGCATTGGAATCCCTGGGGGAGATCCTGCACGGTGTCTATGACAACAGAAACGGCATGACAACAGTGGGACAGGAGACAGCGCTTTTAGAGGCCTATGTGGATATTATGAAATTCAGATTCGGAAATTCTTTTCAGTATTATAATGTGATCCCCACGGATTTATATTTCTACGAAATCCCTGCATTTACCATGCAGCCTATTGTGGAAAATGCTATTCTGCACGGCGTAAAAGATGTGACGGCGGGGCAGATCATTGTCTCAGCAGTGGAATATGAGCATGATTTTCTGATTTCCATATTTAACAACGGAAATTCTGCAGATAAGGATATGGTGGAGGAGATGCTGAAAAGTCCGCACAGGAATCAAAGGACATTTACCGGTATGGGGCTTTACAATGTGAACTCCCGTTTAAAAATGCTGTACGGGGACAATTATGGGCTGATATTCAATGAACAGGTAAAAGCGGGATTTGAAATATGGATTCGGATTCCAAAGAAAACGGAATTTCAGGCACATTCACGGGCAGAAAGGAAAGGGTATGAAGAATAAGGTATTGATCATAGAAGATGAGATATTGGCCAGAGTCGGCCTGCATCAGCTCCTTGATTGGGAGGCTCTTGGATTTATTCTGCTGGAGGATGCAAAGGATGGACAGGAAGCAATCCAATCCATAGAAAATAATCATCCGGACATTCTGCTTCTTGACCTGAATATACCGAAAGTGAACGGACTGCAGATTCTGGAATATTTAAATAAAAATAATCTGGACTGTAAAGTTATTGTTATAAGCTGTAATGAAGAATTTGAGATGGTAAAAGAGGCTATGAAGCTGGGGGCATATGATTATCTGCGGAAACTGAATCTCTCTTCCCAGGAGCTGAAGGAAATTCTTTTGAAATGCAGGGCAGAAAAGCAGCCGTTTTTCCGTGTCCGGGAAATACGGTATGAGGAGATTATCAGCCACACAGGAAAAGACATCTTTCAGGATGTGGGGACTTACCGGACGCTTCTGTGTATTCTGCCCCATAAAGAAAAACAGGATGGGATATTTTCTGTTACCGAGCAGTGCAGAGCGTGGTTTCAGAAGCGCGGGCAGGAATATCTGCAGATTCACAAAGGGGCGCAGTGCTGTTATTTTGTGTTTGACAGCCGGTTTCCGGGAGAATTTTATGAGGAGCTTTACCAGATATTGATGCAGCGCTGTCTGATAAAGTTATATTTGGGAATCTATGAGGGGGTCATGAAGGAAGAGACGGACATTAACCGGGCCATTGCCCTTGCAGAGCAGATTCAGATGATGAGCTATTATGACGAAGAACAGAGAATACATTATTTTACAGAAAAAATACCGGCGAAAGAACACAGTCCAAATAGAATGACGCATATGCAGGCAGAGCTGAAGAAGGCGGTAAGTGAATTGGACAGGGAGGAGATAAAAAAGACTATAACACATATTTTCACGGCTGTATATGAAGAACGGTATATAAATATGAATGTGCTGCGGCGTATTTTTATGGATATGCTTGGGGTATTCTCTATGACTGCCCAGGGATTAAACGGGGCTATTGAGGAAATTGAAGTGCGCGGTGATAATTGTCATTATCAGTCACTGATGATGAGCAGCAGTTTGTCAGAAATAGAAAAATGGTTTTTGGAATTTACAGATGCTTTTTATGAGCGGTTTTTGATTGATTATAAATGCAGCCGTTCTGAGATTCTCTGCAGTGTTTTTCGTTATATTGATACGCATCTGCGGACACAGATACATCAGTCAGAAGCAGCCAGAGAAATCGGTGTTTCCAGTGCCTATCTGAGTACAGTATTTAAAAAGGAGATGGGGCAGAATTTTATTGAATATGTGAATATGAGGAAGGTGGAGCTGGCAAAGGAAATGTTGGAGAAGGGTTATCTCGTATATGAAATTTCTGACGTATTGGGATTTGAGAACTGTACATATTTTTCAAAAGTGTTCAAAAAATATACGGAAATGTCGCCGGATACGTTCAGGAAAGAGAGAGGAAATAAAAAGTTGTAAATGACAATATATAGATTGCAAATGCAAAATGAATATGATATCATAAAAATTGAGGAACAACCGTGTGAAAGGGTGGCTTGACCTTCATTCTATAGAGAATGGAGGTGGTGCACATGAAGAACAAATTCAGTTTTAATGATCTGATGCAGTTCGGAATTTTTCTAATCGCACTACTGACTTTCATTTACTTGATGAGTCATTAGTTTACATAGAAAAACCACCCTTAAACTTTGACGAGCGGGGGTGGTTTTTCTACTTTTGCATAGGTCAAACCACTTTGGACGGTTGTTCCTTTTCTATTTACAATATATCATATTAGCAGGTGAAATTCAATAGGTTTTGAAAATTTAATTCATGAATAAAACGATTAAATAATTTGTTTATATCAAGATATAGATTGCAAATATAAATATAGGTATACAAAACAGACTACAGACAAGCATAAATAATAAGCAGTCATGTCCTGTCAATGAATGCATGGACGAAACTGTTCTTTCAAATGCCAGGAAAGCTGTTCCGTTAAAAGCTCATGCCATTTTACTTTCTGATTTTCCCAGAAGCAGTCATCTCTATACCGGGGAATGATATGTACATGAAAATGTGTTCCTTCATCCATGACCAGACCATTATTCTGCACAATAGTAACACCTAGTATATCAAACTTTGTTTCCATGATCTCTGCCACCTGCTGCTCAAGCAGAATCAGCTCTGTTAAAACAGATTCCGGAACTTCCCGGATGTTTTCATAATGCTGTTTGGAGATGATCAATAAATGGCCTTTTTGAATCGGGTTTATATCGTAAACCATAAAAAAATGATCCGTTTCAGCCAGTATTTGTGAGTCCTCAATACATTCGCAAAAGATGCACTTCATTTTGTATTCCTCCTGGATTGATTAAAATGAAAGAAGTTACGGATTAAAGGAGTTACAGATTGTTTCCGAACATCCCCCTATGCTATAATCTATTCGTAAGACATTATACAGTAAGACTAAGGTAACTGACAACTATGTTTGTAATAAACAGGCAGGGGGGGAAAAATATGGAAAAAAATTGTATATCTAAAATAAAAAACGAACCAAAGATCAAGAATAAACTCATCCAGGCTGTCAGAGGACAGCTTGAACAGCGTGCGGCGTGGCTGTATCTTCTTTGTGATGAAGCCGGAAAAAGAGGGCTTGACTGGGAAGATTTCGGAAGCGCGGCAATCCGCCGCTGTGGCCTGGGGCAGGGGGCGGAGTTAGTAAAACAAGGAGGGACCAATAGTCTGAAAGGTCTCAGAAAACAGTTATTTACAAAACCTGCCCAGTGGGTATTTGAAATGAAGATCAGAAAAAGCACAGACAAAGAGCTGGCCATTGATTTTCATTACTGTCCGTTAGTAAAAGCCTGGCAGAAAGCCGGCTGTACAGACGAAGAAATATCGAAACTCTGCGACATAGCCATGTGCGGCGACCACGGCATTGGAGAGGCTTACGGCGGCCGTCTGAAACTTCTGAGATCCATAGCCAAAGGTGATGATGTATGCCGTTTATATTATCATAAAAAGTAATACCTATGACGGTTCACAGTCCTGCCTTGGGGCAGCAAGGTGAACCGCAGTCATGCCGCACCGTATCAAACATAAGGAGAATACATGAATATTGTCAATTTTACACGTGAACATATTGCAAACGCAAAGAAACTTGCCCTGTCATGCTACCAAGAGGAGCAGAACAGGGTACCGGATCTTCCGGGTGCCAAGGAACTAACCGACTTAACATATTTTGCTGACAACGGCCTGGGAGCAGCAGCATACGAAGGCAATACGATGACAGGCTTTCTGTGCTGTACAGAACCGTTTGACCATGCGTTTGGATCGACAGATGCCAAAGGGATATTCTCTCCTATGGGCACTCATGCAGCAGTGAGGCAGAACAGAGCAGACATATACGCTGCCATGTACCGGTTTGCCGCACGGAAATGGGTCAGAGCCGGTGCGGTCAGCCACGGCATCTGCTTATATGCTCACGATGAAACGGCGCAGCAGCAGTTTTTTCGCTATGGTTTTGGCATGCGGTGTATCGATGCTGTCCGAACCATGGAGCCGATAACCTGTATCCGAAATGAAAACTATGAAATCGAGGAGCTTACCCCGGAAACAATTTCTCTGGCGTATCCGCTGGAACTTATGCTGATGCGTCACTATTACAGCAGCCCGTTTTTCATGAACCGTGCCGCAGCGGCACAGGAAGACTTCTGCAGCACATTTACAGCAGAAGAAGAACGATGTTTTATATCCAGGTATAAAGGTCAGCCATGCGCATACCTGAAAATTTCCCAGTCCGGTGAAACCTGTATTACCGAAATTCCGGAGTATCTGCACATAACAGCAGCGTACTGCCTTTCGGAACACCGGGGCAAAGGCGTATTTCAGAACCTTCTTAATTATGCGGTTGATTTATTAAAAAAAGAAGGCTATGCGTATCTGGGTGTAGACTATGAGAGTCTGAACCCGACCGCATATGCCTTCTGGCAGAAATATTTTTCAGCGTATACCCACGGTCTTGTCCGTCGTATTGATGAACATATTCTGCAGGTATCAGAGCGTATCTAAGCTCTTTATGTAGTAATCGGACTGAAAAGCGCAGATCCGGGGTTATCCAAGATATCCTTTCAGCAGTAAAAAGGTATTTTTCATTCCCTCCACGTGGCTTCTCTCATATCCATGGGAAGCGTACACGCCTGCGCCGATCAGTCCATGCCGCACGTCATATCCCGCGGTCAGCGCCACATCCGCATCTGACCCGTAATGGGGATACACATCCACCGCATAAGCAAGTCCCATATCCCGGGCGGTCTTCACTAAAGATGTAACCAGGTCATAGTGATAAGGCCCCCTGCTGTCCTTGGCACAGATGGATACCTGCCGTTCCGTACAGCTAAGGCTGTTGCCGACACATCCCATATCTACGGAGATCACATCCTTTACCCCATCCGGGACAGAAGCGGCCCCGCCGTGGCCAACTTCCTCAAAGACGGTCATGTGCTGATAGACCCTGTTTTTCAGGGAGACATTTTCATCTTTTACATATTTTGCGTAACCCAGCAAAATGGCAGCGCTGAGTTTGTCATCCAGAAAACGGCTCTTGATATATCCTGATTTTGTTATCACAGTCCTGGGTTCAAAACATACATAATCCCCTGTAGAAATACCAAGCGCAGCCACGGACTCTTTATCGGTGACCGGTTCGTCCAGTACAATTTCCACAGTATCGAATGATCTTCCGGTCTTGTCATATTCCCCGTTTACATGAATGGAAGCATTGACAAGCTGACAGGTGCCCTCATAGATGCCGTCAAAGCGTGTGACGATCCGGCAGTTTTCCGCTTCCGCGTTATTAGCATTCATCCCGCCGATGGGTGTAATCTTCAGCCGTCCGTTTTCCTTGATCTCAGAGACCATGGCCCCAAGCGTGTCCACATGTGCCTCCAGGAGAACACCGTGTTTTACGTCGCCGCTTTCCAGATCCACCAGCACACCGCCCTTGACGGTTTTCTGCGGATGGTATCCCAGACGTTCATACTCTGCCATCAGGTAATTGGCAGCCTTTTGGGTGTATCCGGAGGGACTGTCAATTGCCAGCAGATTTTTCATTTGCTCCAGAATATAATCCAGATATTTGTCCATAATGATATCCCTTTTCTTTTTTTGTCACATTTCCATCCTTTTTATGTTTTATCCGCCGGGCCATATATACAAACGGTGTATCAAGCAGACTGGTAAATACAAAAATTACATAACTGGATACACAGATGCGCAGAAGCACCGGAAACTGATACATGCCCCAAAACGCGCCAAAAGTATACAGAACAGTATTTAAAAGCTGTGACACCAATGTGGAACCATTGTTGCGGAGCCATAAAAATCCCTCTGCGTTTCCAAAACGTTTTGTTGTAAATGCCCACCATTTATGGTAAGCCCAGACATCAAATTTCTGAGAGACCGCATAGACCAGCAGACTTGCAAACAGCAGGCGCGGCGTATTGGAAAATATGGTATGGAACGCAGGACTTGCCCAGTCACTGGCAGAGGGGGTGTATAAAAGCCACATCTGGGAGATCAATATAAAACAGCAGGAAGTACAGATTCCCAGATTGACCGCCTTCTGGGCCTGCTTCTTGCCGCCAATCTCACTGATGATGTCCGTTACAAGAAAAGACGAGGCAAAGAGCACGTTTCCAAGCGTCTGCTCCATGCCGAAAGCACGCACCATGAGCAAGACCTCAATATTGGCTGTGATGGTACAAAAAACAGTCCATCCATACAGACCGGAAATATCAAAAAAGTAATACGCCAGCAGTACAAAACTATAAATCAGTACCAGGGATAAAATCAATAAAATCTCATTGCTCATACTTGTCACCTACCCCGAATTCCGTATTTTCCATTAAGATATCCACCCGGTCATTTCCTATATAAACAGGATAGAGATTTTCGGCAAAAAGCCGGATCACATCCCGGTCCGGTTTCATTTTCGTGGAATTTTCTACCATAATATTGATACAGACCCTCTCAAACAAAGACAGGCCGGTCTCAATATCTTTTTTCATGGAATTGAGCGTCTGACCTGTCAGCCCGAACAAAAGACACACCTCATCCGCATACTTTGCAATCTCCTGTGGTGATTCGGCAGTAATGCCCTTTTTGAGCACTTTTTCGCGAAAATCAAAATCAAAGGTTTCCACTCCCATTTTAATCTTCAGGCGGATACCCTTCTCAGCAAAAAAGTCCCGTGCCTTTGGAATCTCATCCTTGTGCATCCAGTGACACTCAAAATGCAGTTCATGGATTTCTTTTTCCTCGCAGACACTGCGTATCCGTTCCAGAGTCTTTTTATCCAGGTCACAAAAACTTCCCGAATTGATCACTTCCAGTTTCTTAAAACATCCTGTGACTTTTGCAAGCTCCCTTTCGTTTAAAAGGAAATTGGCCTCCTCATCCCTGGAAAAATCCAGATGATAGTCACAGAAGGAGCAGCGGCGCCATTTGCACCCGTTTCCCCGAAGGAGTAAAATCTCCCTGGGATTTTTTTCCCGTATCACACTGTAACGGTTACTTGGTTCTTGAATACTCATTTTTTCCTCCTTAGTTTTATTTATAGACAGGATGGTTACGAACTGTCTTTGGCAGTTCAGCTTATCTGAACTGTTGCCATTCTAGCAGAAAACATACAAAAATACAAGTGAAAATCATTGACGTAAGACGTCCATATGTACTATACTTACCCATAGGTAACTTTACATAACATAAGTTCAAGGAGGACCTTTACATGAAATGTCCATTTTGCAATCAAGACAACACCCGCGTCATAGATTCCAGACCGGTTCCAGATAATAATTCCATCCGAAGGAGAAGACAGTGTGACGAGTGCGGCAAGCGCTTTACCACTTACGAGAAAATAGAGACGATCCCACTGGTTGTTATCAAAAAAGACCAGAGCCGCGAACAATACGACCGCACCAAGATCCAGGACGGCATCATGCGTGCCTGCTACAAACGCCCCATCTCCGTAGAGCAGATTGAAAAAATCATAGATGAGATCGAAACCGAGATCTTCAACAAAGAAGACCGCGAAATCCCCAGCACCGAAATCGGCGAAATCGTCATGGACAAACTAAAAGACCTTGACGCCGTAACCTACGTCCGCTTCGCCTCTGTCTATCGTGAGTTCAAAGACGTAAACACCTTCATGGACGAATTGAAAAAAATCCTGAATTGATAGGTTTCGTGGAGCGGCGGGCAGATCCAGCCTTGGCCATGTCTCCAAAATAATACTTGCAATCCCCCCACCATTCCGCTACAATAACCATGACAATTAAATAATGAGGGAACTTCAAATGTTTAAAGGAGAAACCATGAAAAGAGCAAGATTAATACCAACACTTCTCTTTGCACTTACCCTGACTATTGTACTCGGCGGCTGCCAAGACAAAAAGGAAAGCGGTAAAGAGTCCAAAAACAACGAAAGTTCCACAGAAACAAAAGCGGAACCAACCATGGGAGGTTCCATTGTAGTAGGAATTCCTCAGGATATTGAGGATAGTCTTGACCCACACAAATCGGTAGCGGCAGGAACAAAAGAAGTCCTATTCAACATTTATGAAGGCTTAGTAAAGCCTGATGAAAAAGGCAATTACATCGATGCAGTAGCCCAGTCGCACACCATTTCAGAGGACGGCAAGACTTACACCTTTACACTTCGTGAGGGCGTAAAATTCCACAATGGAGCGGACGTTACCGTAGACGATGTGAAATATTCGATCGAGCGATGCGCCGGTATCACGGAAGGAACAGAACCGTTGATAGCGGCGTTTTCTAATGTGGAAAACGTCGAAACCCCCGATGACAAAACCATTGTCATCCATTTAAAAGAAGCTGACACAGAATTTCTGGCCTACCTCATTGTGGCTGTCATTCCCAAAGATGCCCAGGATCTGGCGACCAACCCTGTGGGCACAGGTCCCTTTATGTATGCATCCCGGTCTCCCCAGGAGAATATTAAGATCAAAAAATTCGCAGACTACTGGGATACGGAAAACCAGGCATATCTGGATGAGGTCACCTTCAAGGTGGTAAGTGACAGCAATGCTATTGTGACCGGATTAAAGGGCGGCTCTCTGGATATGGTAGCACGCATTGATTCCAACCAGTCTGCCCAGCTTAAAGGTGAGGATTTTACCATCTATGAAGGCGGCATGAATCTGGTGCAGGCATTATACCTGAACAATGGAGAGGCACCCTTTGACAACGTAAAAGTACGTCAGGCACTCTGCTATGCAGTGAACCGCCAGGATGTGCTTGATATGATCGCGGACGGAAAAGGAACCATAATCGGCAGCAGTATGTTCCCTGCATTTGACAAATACTACATGCCGGAGCTGGCAGACAAATATCCGCAGGATGCAGGTAAAGCCAAAGCCCTGCTTGCGGAAGCCGGATACCCGGACGGATTTGACATGACGATCACAGTGCCATCCAACTATCAGCAGCATGTGGACACTGCCCAGATACTGGTGGAGCAGTTAAAACAGATTGGTGTCAATGCCAAGATCCAGCTTGTGGAATGGGACAGCTGGCTCAGCGATGTTTACGGCGACAGGAAATTCCAGTCTACAGTAGTCGGTGTGGACGCAGCTTATTTAAGCGGCCGTGCTCTGCTGGAGCGTTTTACCTCTGATTCTTCTAAAAATTTCATTAACTTTCATAATGAAGAGTATGATAAACTCTATCAGCAGGTAAAGAAAAGCACAGACGATAAAGAACAGACAGAACTCTACAAGAAGATGGAAACCATTCTTGCAGATGACGCGGCAAATGTCTACATTCAGGATATGGCTTCAGAGGTTGCTCTCAGAAAGTCATACAGTGGTTTTGAATTCTATCCGCTGTACGTTCTGGATCTGGCAAAAATCTACAAAGTAAAATAAAGCCCGGCCGGATGTACCGGGGAAACATACACGGAAAAGGAGAAAGACAGAATGAAATATATTGTGAAAAAAACAGGAACTCTCATTATAACATTGTTAATTGTCTCTTTTCTGTCCTTTATGGCTTTTTCCGTGATCCCCGGTGATGCGGCAAAATCAAAACTGGGAACAGAGGCCACAAAGGAACAGGTAGAGGCACTGCAGCATGAGATGGGCCTGGATAAACCGGTTCTGGTCCGCTACGGCCTGTGGCTGAAAGATTTTGTAACAGGAGACATGGGTGAGTCCTACAGTTATTCCATGCCGGTGCAGGAGATGATCGCGGATAAAATACCTGTCAATCTTACCATGGTACTCATGGGATTTTTTATCATCCTGCTGTTTTCCATACCTCTCGGCATTTTTACTGCCAGCCATGAGGGCGGGATGCTTGACCGTTTTCTCATGACATGTAATCAGGTGGTCATGTCGGTTCCCGGTTTTTTTCTGGGTATTTTGATCACATATGTATTCGGACTGGTGCTTAAATGGTTCACACCTGGAGCCTATGTCTCCCCATCCGAAAATTTTGGCGGATTTTTAGCCTACCTCATAGCGCCCAGCATAGCCATCGCTCTTCCAAAAAGTGCAATGGCGGTGAAAATGCTGCGCAGTTCCGTGATCACCCAGCTTCACATGGATTATGTGCGCACTGCTTACAGCCGCGGAAACAGGACAGGGCGTGTCCTCGGCAGGCATGTGCTGAAAAATGCACTGATTCCGGTGCTCACGTTCTGGGCTATGACCATTGCGGATATTATGGCAAACAGCATTATTCTGGAGCAGGTGTTTACCATTCCCGGCATGGGCAGCCTGCTGATCACCTCCATTTCCAACAGGGATTATCCTGTCGTCCAGGGAATCATTGTGCTGATTGCAGCAATGGTGGTGCTCATCAATTTTACGGTTGACATTTTATACGGAAAAATAGACCCGCGGATACGCATGGATGCTTAGACAGGAGGAGAGAAGATGAGAAAAGACAGAAAAAACAAGTCGGGCAATCTGATCATCGGTGCCTCTCTGGCAGGATTCATGCTGTTATTTCTGCTGATTGGCCTTTTGTACACGCCTTATGATCCTGACGCCATGAGCGGCGGCGCTAAATTCGCGGCACCTTCCCTGGCGCACTTATTTGGATGCGATCAGTTTGGGCGTGATATTTTAAGCCGTGTCATGAAAGGAACAGGCACCACCTTTTTTGTGGGCGCGGCGACCGTTATGATCGGGGGCGGAATCGGCCTTTTGGTGGGGGCGTTTACCGGATATTTTGGCGGATGGCTGGATGAGATCCTTATGCGTTTTAATGATGCGGTTGTCTCTTTTCCAAGTATTTTGCTGGCCCTGGTATTCATCAGTATCTTAGGACCTGGAAAATACAATGTGATCCTGGCCCTTGGTGTTGTGTTCATTCCCAGCTTTGCCAGGATGACGAGAAGTGAATTTATATCCCAGAGGGAAATGGATTATGTGAAAAGTGCAAGGCTTATGGGAGCTTCTCATCTGCGGATCATGTTTATACACATCCTTCCCAATACCCTGCCAACTGTTCTGGCTACGGCTGCCATTGGATTTAACAACGCGGTGCTGGCTGAGGCGGGCATGAGTTATCTGGGAATCGGTGTGCAGCCTCCGGATGCCAGTCTTGGAAGAATGCTGTCTGAGTCCCAGGCATATCTGGCGACAGCGCCCTGGTGCGCTCTTTTTCCCGGGGTGGCGGTTATCCTCCTGGCACTGGGATTTTCCCTGTTAAGTGACGGGCTGCAGAAGAAAGGCGGGAAGTAATATGGCATTACTGGAAATAAAAAATCTGGCAATTGAATTTCATGATACCGTACCGCCCACAAAAATTGTGGAGAACATTTCTTTTTCCATGGAGGAAGGGGAAATACTGGGAATCGTAGGGGAATCCGGTTCAGGCAAAACGCAGACGGCCCTTTCTGTCATGGGTCTTTTGGGCGAACATGCCAAAATGCCCAGAGGAGAGATTTTGTTTCAGGGCAGAGATATTCTGAAGATGCAAAAAGAAGAGTTGTGGAAAATACGGGGCAGAGAGATCGGCATTATTTTCCAGGAACCCATGACATCCCTGAATCCGGTCATGACAATCGGAGAGCAGGTGGAGGAAGCCATGCGAATTCACAGCCATTTCAGTGCCCGGGAACGAAAAGAAAAGGCACTGCAGATGATGAAAAACGTGGAGCTTCCCAATCCGGAGCTTCTGTATGACAAATATCCCCATCAGCTCTCAGGCGGCATGCGTCAGCGTGTCATGATCGCGGCAGCTCTTGTGATGGGGCCCAAGCTTCTGATTGCGGATGAGCCCACCACAGCACTGGACGTGACCATACAGGCCCAGATCTTAAAGCTCCTTCAGAAAATCAACAGGGAACAGGGAACCGCAATTCTCTTTATCTCCCATGACCTGGGTGTTATCCGTCATCTATGCAGCCGTGTTATTGTCATGAACCGGGGAAAAGCTGTGGAACAGGGAAGTGTGCAGGAGATATTTGAGCATCCTTCCATGGAATATACAAAAAAACTCCTGGCAGCCATACCAACCAGAAGAACTTCTCTCAGAAGGCGGTCAGCAGCAAAACAGGAAAGGGGCGGGGCATAATGGAACCTGTACTGGAAGTAAAACACGTAAGTGCATCTTACCGTGAAGGCAAAAAAGAACAGCAGGTGCTGAAGGACATTGATTTTACGGTCCATAAAAACGAGATTCTGGGTCTGGTCGGAGAGAGCGGATGCGGAAAAACCACACTCTCCAAAGCAATCCTGGGATTTGTAAAAGTGCAGGATGGTGAGATCATACATCACACCGGGAATCCCCAGATGATCTTCCAGGACCCCTATTCCTCCCTCAACCCTTCAAAACGTGTGGCATGGATCCTGGAGGAGCCGCTGCGCATGCAGAAAATACCAAAAGAGGAGCGGCGCAGGAAAGTCCTTGCCATGGCAGAAAAGACAGGGCTTTCCAAAGAACACCTGAAACGCCGTCCCCGGGAATTATCCGGCGGCCAGCGGCAGAGAGTGAGTATCGCGGTTTCTCTTCTCCAGGAATCACAGTTCATCATTGCGGATGAGCCGGTGTCAGCCCTGGATGTTACCATTCAGCGGCAGATCATGGAACTGATCATAAAACTACAGGAAGAGATGAAGTTTTCCGTTCTTTTCATTTCTCATGATCTGAATGTGATTTATCAGATGTGTGACAGGGTTATGGTGATGAGAGATGGCAAGATTGTGGAAGAAGGGAATGTGGAGGAGGTATTTGCCAGTCCGAAGGCTGATTATACAAAAGAATTGATGGCTGCTACAATGGATGTGGAAGAATAACGGCATTTGGCGGACGCCGGGTCTGGCCATAAGCTTCCCTGTACGGACGGGAGCAGAGAACTTCCGAGCTAACACGCAACCCGCACTAAGTTCGTCGCCTTAGGGCTCTTCACTAAGTGCTTGCTAGCGTGTGGATCTCGTAAGATTCTCTAAGCGCTCCTAAACGCCCGTACAGGGAATCTTATGACCAGACCCGCCTGTTTTTCAATATGGGAATATACCTCCAGAATAACTGTGCCACGAAATAGATTATAAACTGCATGAAAAAGAAATTTCCTGTATTTACCTATAAGTTCAATAGAAATATCAGGGCTATATGTAATAATAAAGAGGTTTTGACAAGAATCATAATAATTTACCCATAATTTTTGTCTTAAGTAAAAAAATCATATGCAATATCTGGAATTACATTTTAAAAGTCTCTTATATTTACCTATAATTTCTTAAATGATAAACTCATTTATTTGTAGCAGCTTAAATTCGCCATTAAAATGATTCCGAATTTACATACCATATCATATCGAAATACCAAACTTATATGAAGTCATAAAAAAGAATGAGCATTATTCTGTCCTGTTATCAGGAATTTATCCGGCAGGATCTCCAATGCAGTTCGCAACATTTTTCGTGTTCCAATTATTTCCCACTTATCAACTGTTCCACATACAAAGTCAGCCGAACCTGGCCGCAGGCTTCCCCGCACGGGCGTTTAGGAGCGTCCAGAGAAGCTTACAAGATCCATGCGTTAGCAAGCACTTAGTGAAGAGCCCTAAGGCGATGAACTTAGTGCGGCTTACGCATTAGCTTGTAAGTTCTCTGCTCCCGTCCGTGCGGGGAAGCCTGCAGCCAGGTTCGGCGTCCGGGTATATATCCCTTCTAACCGGCAGTCAACACAGCACTATTTACCACATAAAAAGCATCATGCCGCTTGCGTTTTCCACGGCGAAGTGATAAAATTTTCAACAATAACATCTGCAGTGCAATATAACATAAATCACGATCCCACAGGAATAGAATGGGAAAAGCGGAGAGGAGAATAACATGAGAACTTTTGATAAATCTTCAAAATTAGACAACGTCTGCTATGATGTCCGGGGACCGGTGCTGGATGAGGCCAACCGGATGCAGGAGAGCGGCATTGATGTGCTGAAATTAAACATAGGAAATCCGGCACCCTTTGGTTTCAAAGCACCGGAGGAAGTGATACTGGATATGATCTACACACTCCGGGACTCTCAGGGATATTCAGATTCCCATGGGATATTTGCTGCCAGAAAAGCGATCATGCAGTACTGTCAGATCAAGAACATAAAAGACGTGGCCCTGGAAGACATCTATACAGGGAATGGTGTCAGCGAGCTTATCAACATGGTGACTCAGGGGCTTATTGATGACGGGGATGAGATTCTGGTACCTTCCCCGGATTACCCGCTGTGGACCGGCTGTGTGACGCTGGCAGGAGGAAAGGCTGTGCATTATATCTGTGATGAACAGGCAGACTGGTATCCGGATATTGAGGATATGCGCAGCAAGATTACGGATAAGACAAAAGCCATTGTGATCATCAATCCAAACAATCCGACGGGAGCTGTCTATCCCAAGGAAGTGCTGGAGGAGATCGCTGCGCTGGCAAGAGAGCATGATCTGATGATTTTCTCTGATGAAATCTATGACCGCCTGACCATGGACGGGGTGGTGCATCATTCCATCGCTGCCCTGGCACCGGACGTGTTCTGTGTTACCATGAACGGCCTTTCAAAATCCCACATGGTGGCCGGATTCCGCTGCGGCTGGATGGTCTTAAGCGGGCCGAAAGAGAGGGCAAAGGGATATATCGAAGGGCTGAATATGCTGTCCAACATGCGTCTCTGCTCCAATGTTCCGGCACAGTCTATTGTACAGACAGCCCTGGGCGGTTTTCAGAGTGTACAGGAATACCTGCAGCCGGGAGGGCGCATCTATGAGCAGAGGGAATATATTTACAAGGCAGTCAATGATATTCCCGGTCTGTCGGCTGTGAAGCCAAAAGCGGCTTTCTATATTTTCCCCAAAATAGATACAAAGCGTTTTCATATTCTGGATGATGAGAAGTTTGTCCTGGACTTTTTGAAAGAGAAGAAGGTGCTTCTGACTCATGGAAAAGGATTTAACTGGGGAGAGCCGGATCATTTCCGTATTGTGTATCTGCCGAATCTGGAACAACTGAAAAGTGCAGCCAATAAACTGGCTGATTTCCTGGACGGTTATCATCAGAAACTCTGAAAGAGGCAGATAGAATGAAACAGAGACAAAAGGGAATTCTCTGCATTCTCATGGCAGCCTTCTGTTTTGCGCTGATGAACACCTTTGTGCGTCTGTCAGGGGACCTGCCGTCTGTGCAGAAGAGTTTTTTCAGGAATCTGGTGGCAGCAGCCTTTGCAGGTTCCATACTGATAAAAAATAAAGCCTGGTATTCAGGAAAAAAAGGAAATATGAAATATCTGCTGTGCCGTGCGGTTTTCGGCACAGCAGGTATTTTATGTAATTTTTACGCGGTGGATCATCTGGTGCTGGCAGATGCCTCCATGCTCAATAAGATGTCCCCGTTTTTTGCCATAATCTTCAGTCTGTTCCTGCTGAAAGAAAAACCGAATAAACTGCAGGTGGGAGCTGTGATCCTGGCCTTTGCGGGAAGTCTTATGATCGTTAAGCCTACGGGGACGGGAATGAGCTTTCTGCCTGCCCTTATTGGACTTGCAGGGGGAATGGCGGCAGGGTTGGCTTATACTATGGTGCGCGTGCTGGGAGGCAGGGGAGAGAAAGGGCCGTTTATTGTGTTTTTCTTTTCCTGTTTTTCCTGTCTGGTGACGCTTCCGTATCTGCTTTTCTTCTACCATCCCATGAGCCATATGCAGCTTTTGTATCTGCTTCTGGCGGGAGCAGCGGCGGCAGGGGGGCAGTTCTCCATTACAGCCGCTTATTGTTTTGCGCCTGCCAAGGAGATTTCGGTTTATGATTATTCTCAGGTTATTTTTTCGGCAGTTCTGGGCTTTATCCTGTTTTCACAGGTGCCGGACGTGCTCAGTATCCTGGGATATTTGATCATCTGTGCCATGGCAGTCTGGATGTATCTGTATAATACGGGAAAGCTGGGAAACGCAGGGGCTATGGGCCGTTCCCGGTGAAAGGAAGTGTAGGAAAGAATGCAATGGATAAAAAAACTGCATGAGGCACATAATGAGGAGCATGATTTTTCCCGGGGCAGTATCCCCGGGAATATTTTAAGACTTTCTCTGCCGCTTATGGTGGGGCAGTTCATCAACGTGCTCTATAGTATTGTAGACCGAATGTACATAGGACGTATCCCGGGGGCGGATTCCTCGGCGCTGACCGGTGTGGGGGTTTCCTTTCCGATCATTACGGTTGTCATGGCATTTGCCTTTCTGATTGGAACCGGCGGGCCGCCGCTCTGCTCCATTGCGAGAGGAAAACAGGAGGATGACAAAGCGGAAGTGATCATGGGCAATGCGTTTGCCCTGGTGGTCATTGCCGGTATCCTTATTATTATTCTGGGGCTTGCGGTAAAACGGCCTCTTCTATATGCGCTGGGCGCAAGTGAGGCTACTTTCCCATATGCGGACGATTACATCAGTATATATCTGCTGGGCAGTGTATTTGTCATGATCAGTATGGGGATGAATGGATTTATCAACTGTCAGGGATTTGCCAGGATCGGTATGCTGACCGTGCTGATCGGCGCTGTGATCAATATTGTGCTGGACCCTGTGTTCATTTTTTTATTCCACATGGGCGTGCGCGGGGCGGCAATCGCCACGGTCATCTCCCAGGCGGTGTCAGCTCTGTGGATCGTTCGTTTCCTGACCGGACCAAGAACACTTCTTCGTCTCAGGGCAGGATGTATGAGACTGAAATTGTCCTATGTAAAGGACATTCTGGCTCTTGGGCTGTCCGGCTTTATCATGCAGGCTACCAACTGTATGGTGCAGATCGTCTGCAATGTCACCCTGCAGAATTTTGGCGGGGATATCTATGTTGGAGTTATGACCATTATCAATTCCGTGAGGGAGGTCTTAAGCGTCCCGGTCAATGGATTTACCCAGGGGGCCCAGCCCGTAATAGGCTTTAATTACGGCGCGGGAAAATACAGCCGGGTGAAGCAGGGAATCAAATTCATGTCCGTGATCTGTATCGGCTATACCACGGTGGTCTGGATCCTCACCATGCTGGTGCCCGGCGCCTTTATTGCTATTTTCAATGGAAGCGGGGAGCTGATGGAGGCAGGTGTCCATGCCATGAGGATTTATTTCTTTGGATTCTGCTTCATGTCCCTGCAGTTTTCCGGTCAGACTGTCTTTACCGGGCTTGGAAAGGCAAAGCAGGCAATCTTCTTTTCCCTGCTCAGGAAGGCAGTGATCGTGGTGCCCCTCACCCTCATTCTGCCCCACGTGGCAGACCTTGGGGTGAACGGTGTATTTTTAGCGGAACCCATCTCTAATTTTATCGGCGGTACTGCCTGTTTTGTTACTATGCTGTGTATTATGTGGCCTGCGCTTTCCAGAGAAAAAGCATGACGAAGAAAAGAGTGGCATTTACAAAAGTGCATCGTGCGATTGACGAAAAAGTCATCCGCACGGTGCCTTTTTTCGGCTTTTTTTAATTCTTCGGTGTAACAAAAAGATTAGCCGGCTAATAAAATAAGATAAAGAAATTATAAAAAAAGGATAAAATATAAAGCTTTATATTGAAAAATGATAAATGTTGGGATAAACTAAGTTAGTCGACTAACTAATGAGAAGGGAGGCGGAAGAAATGATGTGTGGTAATGAAGACAGCCTGCAGAGTCTGTTTATAAAAACAACCCATATGTATTTTGGCAGGGCCTATGAGGCGCTGCGGGAGATGGATGTGCATCCCAGGCAGGTGCCGATGCTTCATCTGCTGGGAAAAAAAGAAGGATTGAGCCAGCGGCAGATTTCGGAGGAGATGAAGATAAAACCTCCGACTGTGGCAGTCTCCATTAAAAGGATGGAGAAGTCAGGGCTTATTATCCGCAGGGCGGATGAGAAGGACCAGCGCATGAGCCGCATTTATCTCAGCCCCAAGGGACGTGAACTCAATGAAAATGTTCAGAAAATGGTGGAAGACAGCGAAAATGCCATTTTCCGCGGCTTTTCAGAGAGCGAGATTTGTCTTATGAAACGGTTTTTCAAGCAGATGATCGAGAATCTGGAACAAACCAAATAAACTAAAAGGAGTGACACCATGATAAAAATGTTTCATTACATGAAAGAGCGCTGGTACTATATTGTGCTGATCATTGCTCTTTTATTCCTTCAGGCGAATTGTGACCTGGCTCTGCCGGATTACACATCTAAGATCGTCAACATAGGTATCCAGCAGAAGGGAATTGAGGACGGCGTTCCGGAAAAAATTCGGGAGGAGTCCATGGATAAACTCTTTCTGTTCATGGAAGAGAAAGATGTGGAGACAGTCAAAGATGCCTATACCTTAAAAGGTGATATTTACGAATTAAAAGAAATTGACGCAGATAAGAGAGAAAAGCTGAACAGCATTTTCGGTATGCCCATGATGGCTGTGGAAGGTCTGGAAGAGGGCGGGGACCAGGTAAAGCAGATCAGGGAAAAAATGCAGCTTCCCGAGGATGCGGACCTGTTCCAGGTATTTTCGCAGATGCCGAAAGAACAGCTTCTGAAAATGATGGATGCCATGACCTCAGGTATGAAAGATATGCCGGATTCCATTGTGACACAGGCGGCTGTACAGTATGTAGAACTGGAGTACGAAGGCCAGGGAATCGATGTGGACCAGATGCAGATCCGCTACATTCTGATGTCAGGCCTTAAAATGCTGGGGCTGGCGCTTGTCATAATGATAGCTGCCATTTCCGTTACATTTTTGTCAGCCAGGGTGGCGGCAATACTGGGACGGAATTTGAGAAACGGTGTGTACCGCAAGGTCATATCCTTTTCCGGTGAGGAGCTGAATCATTTCTCCACAGCGTCTCTGATCACCAGAAGTACAAACGATATACAGCAGGTGCAGCAGGTGTTTGCCATGATATTCAGGATCGTACTCTATGCGCCGATCTTGGGCATCGGCGGTGTGTTAAAGGTACTGCAGACAGACGCATCCATGACCTGGATCCTCGGTGTGGCAGTAGCGGCGATCATGGTTCTGGTGGGGCTGCTCTTTAAGATCGCTATGCCAAAGTTTACAAAACTGCAGTATCTGATCGATGAGCTGAACCTGGTTTCCAGGGAAATCCTGACAGGTATTCCGGTTATCCGGGCCTTCAGCCGTGAGAAACACGAGGAGGAGCGTTTTGAAAAGGCCAATGACAGGCTTACGAAGACAAACCTGTTTGTCAACCGCTGTATGACATTTATGATGCCTGCCATGATGCTTATTATGAACGGTATCACCATTCTCATTGTCTACAACGGAGCCCATGCGGTGGACAACGGAACCATGCAGGTGGGAAATATGATGGCGTTTATGCAGTATGCCATGCAGATCATCATGTCATTCCTGATGATCACCATGATGTCTATTATGCTGCCAAGGGCAAGCGTTGCGGCAAAACGTATCAATGAGGTGATGGACACCAAGGTTTCCATCCTGGACGGCGATGCAGGAGCACTGCCGGACAAAGGGGCAAAAGGTGAGGTGCGTTTCGAGCATGTGGGATTCTCATATCCGGGTGCTGATGAGGAGACGCTTACTGATATTGATTTTTCAGCCCATAAGGGGGAAACAGTGGCATTTATCGGAAGTACAGGAAGCGGCAAGAGTACGCTGGTGAACCTCATACCGCGATTCTTTGACGTGACATCAGGCCGGATTCTGGTGGATGGCGTGGATGTGCGTGATATGAAACTCACAGAGCTGCGTGACCGCATCGGTTATGTGCCGCAGAAGGGTGTGCTCTTCTCAGGTACCATTGATTCCAACATCCGCTACGGAAAAGAGGATGCTTCGGAAGCAGAGGTTCAGCGTGCAGCAGAAGTGGCTCAGGCTTGGGATTTCATACAGGAAAAAGAGGAGAAGATGGAATCAGAGATCGCCCAGGGCGGTACCAATGTATCCGGCGGACAGAAACAGCGTCTCTCCATTGCCAGGGCCATTGCCAAACGGCCGGAGATTTACATTTTTGACGACAGTTTTTCTGCCCTTGACTATAAGACAGATGTGGTGCTTCGACGCGCACTGAAGAAAGAGACAAAAGATGCCACGACTCTCATCGTTGCACAGCGTATCAGTACCATTTTACATGCAGACCGGATCCTCGTTCTGGATGAGGGACGCGTGGTCGGTCAGGGAACCCATAAAGAGCTTTTGAAATCCTGTGAGGTATATCGTCAGATTGCCATGTCACAGCTGTCGGAGGAGGAATTGGCTAATGAGTAATACTGCGAGAAGACCGAGAGGGCCGATGGGTGGTCACGGAAAAGGAATGCCGGGCGAGAAGGCAAAAGATTTTAAAGGCGCCATGAAACGCCTGGTGAAATACATGGAGCGGTATAAGTTCCGCCTGATGCTGATGATCCTGTTTGCTGTGGGCGGTACGGTATTTAATATTGTGGGGCCGAAGATTTTAGGAAAGGCTACCACGGAACTGTTTAACGGACTGGTGTCCAAGATAAACGGCGGCAGCGGAATTAATTTCGATAAAATTGTCCAGATCCTTTTGGGATGTCTCTGCCTGTACCTGGTAAGTGCCCTGTTGTCCTTTATCCAGGGATTTATTATGACGGGAATCTCAAATGATGTAACTTATAACCTGAGAAAAGATATTTCCGAGAAGATCAACAGAATTCCCATGAAATATTTTGAGAGCAGGACCCACGGAGAGATCCTTTCCAGGATCACCAACGATGTGGATACCCTGCAGATGGGTATCAACCAGAGCGTGACCCAGCTCATCACGTCCTGCACCACCTTGGTCGGTGTGCTGGTGATGATGCTGAGCATCAATGTGTGGATGACGCTGGCAGCCCTGCTGATCCTGCCTGTTTCCATGGCGATCATCAGCAAGGTCATGAAACATTCACAGAAATATTTCCAGGCGCAGCAGAAGTACCTGGGTGAAGTAAACGGGCAGGTGGAGGAGATCTACAGCGGACATAACGTTGTGAAAGCCTTCAACAAAGAGGAATCCGTGATCAATGAATTTGAGAAGACCAATGAGAAGCTGTACAGCTCTGCATGGCGCTCCCAGTTTTTCTCCGGCATGATGATGCCTATCATGCAGTTTGTGGGAAATCTGGGATATGTGATGGTTGCCCTTTTGGGCGGATTCATGGTTATTAAGAACAGGATTGAAGTGGGCGATGTGCAGGCATTTTTCCAGTACATCAGAAACTTTACCCAGCCCATCCAGCAGATTGCCCAGGTGACGAATATGCTGCAGTCTTCAGCCGCCGCATCCGAGAGGGTCTTTGAATTTCTGGATGTCCCGGAGGAAGAGCAGATTGTGGAAAACCCTGCAGATGTAAGCCATATTGACGGCAATGTGGAAATCTGCCACACTTCCTTTGGATATGATCCGAACAAAATCATTATCCATGATTTCTCCGCATCTGTAAAAGCGGGGCAGAAGGTGGCAATCGTCGGCCCGACAGGTGCCGGCAAGACGACCATGATCAAACTGCTGATGCGGTTCTACGACGTCAATTCCGGTGAGATCCTGATCGACGGCCATAATATCAAAGATTTTAACAGAAGTGAACTGCGGGAACTGTTCGGCATGGTGCTGCAGGATACCTGGCTGTTCCACGGAACGATCATGGAAAATATCCGTTACGGCAGGCTGGACGCCACGGATGAGGAGGTTATCGCTGCGGCGAAAGCGGCGCATGCCCACCACTTCATCATGTCACAGCCCGGTGGCTACCAGATGGTGCTGAATGAGGAGACAAACAACATTTCCCAGGGACAGAAGCAGCTTCTGACCATAGCAAGGGCAATTCTGGCGGACAACCGGATACTGATCCTGGATGAGGCTACATCCTCTGTGGATACCAGGACAGAGGAGCGTATCCAGAAGGCTATGGATAACCTGATGAAGGGCAGAACCAGCTTTGTGATCGCGCACCGGCTTTCTACCATACGTGACGCGGATTTGATCCTTGTGATGAAAGACGGAGATATCATTGAGCAGGGAACCCATGAATCGCTGCTGGCAGCAGACGGATTTTATGCGAATCTGTACAACAGCCAGTTTGAGAGAGCTGAGGCAATGTAAAACGCTGATTTTTATGAGCGGTCCCGGCGGTGGGAGGACTCCTGGCAGGAACGGAAAGAGCCGTTCCCTGCCAGGGGTTCTTTTATTTTTTGGCTGCATTTTCAATTTAAACCGTTACACTTTAAATTGATAAAATAATCTGATATAAAATGATTGACAAAGCCGCCGCCGGGTAGTATTATTGGGAATAACAAAGTGAGATAGAGGTTTTATTATGACAGCAGAAATGAACGTTTGGACAAAAGCATATTATTTTGGCTTTCTGGGTTATTTTTATAACGCAGGTTCATTTTGCTACGGTAAAACATCTGTTTCATAAAGTCTTTTAAAATATTGAAAGATAGTGGAATCAGACCGGTGTTTGCGCGTAGCAGACATCGGTTTTTTGTGTTCATTGGGAAATGATTTTCCGGAACAGGAGTCAGATATCTGAAGAGAAGAAATGGAGGAAATGCATTATGATCATTGTACTGAAAAAGGGCGCGGACGAGAGAAAGGTGGAGGAGCTGAAGAAAAACCTCCTTGACAGAGGACTGAAGCTTCACATGTCCGAAGGGCTGGATACCACACTGATCGGCCTGATCGGTGATACCACAGAACTGCAGGAGGACCAGTTTCAGGCGCTGGAAGTGGTGGAGTCGGTAAAAAGAATTAAGGAGCCGTACAAGAAAGCCAACAGAAGCATGCACCCGGATGACACGGTGATCGATGTGTGCGGAAGAAAGATTGGCAGCGGGAATTTCCAGGTCATTGCAGGGCCGTGTTCTGTGGAAACCAGGGAGCAGATGATCGAGGTGGCCGAGGATGTGAAAAAATCAGGTGCAGGACTCTTAAGAGGCGGCGCATTTAAGCCCAGAACCTCCCCCTACTCTTTCCAGGGACTGGGAGACGAGGGATTGAGGCTGCTTTTAGAAGCCAAGAAACAGACCGGACTTCCCATTGTCACGGAGATCATGCGTCTGGGCCATCTGGAATTATTTGAGGATGTGGATGTGATCCAGGTCGGCACCAGAAATATGCAGAACTTTGAGCTTCTGAAAGAGCTCGGAAAGTTGAAAAAGCCCATTCTCCTCAAACGCGGCATGGCGAATACCCTGGATGAACTGCTCATGAGCGCAGAATACATTATGGCAGGAGGCAATGAGAATGTGATACTCTGTGAGAGAGGTATCCGCACATTCGAGACTTCCATGAGAAATACCCTGGATATTTCCGCGATTCCCATGCTGAAGAAAAAGACGCATCTGCCGGTCATCATAGACCCAAGCCATGCGGCGGGAATCCGTTTCATGGTAGAGCCCCTTACCATGGCAGCGATCGCGGCGGGAGCCGACGGCGTCATGATCGAAGTACACAATAATCCGGAAAAAGCGCTGTGTGACGGTATGCAGTCTTTGACACCGGCCATGTTTGACGATATAATGCAGAAAGTGAAGAAGACAACAGAATTTTTTGGAAAGGTAATGTAATTTCATGAAATCATTAGTTTTAGCAGAAAAACCGTCCGTCGCCCGGGATATTGCCAGGGTGCTGAAATGCGGGAAAAAGTTAAACGGCGCTATGGAGGGTGACAAATACATTGTGACCTGGGCCCTGGGCCACCTGGTCACTTTAGACGACCCGGAAGGCTATGACAAAAAGTACAGGGAGTGGAAAATGGAGCATCTCCCCATGATTCCAAAGAAAATGGAGCTTGTGGTGATCAAACAGACAGCCAAACAGTACAATGCAGTGAAAACACAGCTTTACAGAAACGACGTGGGAGAGATCATCATTGCCACCGATGCGGGGCGTGAGGGCGAGCTGGTTGCCAGATGGATCCTGGAAAAAGCAAACTGCCGAAAACCCATCAAACGTCTGTGGATATCCTCTGTCACAGACAAGGCGATCCGTGACGGCTTTGCCCATTTAAGAGACGGCAGGGACTACAATAATCTGTACGCAGCAGCAGTTTCCCGTGCGGAGGCTGACTGGCTGGTGGGAATCAATGCCACAAGAGCCCTGACCTGCAAATACAATGCCCAGCTTTCCTGCGGACGTGTCCAGACGCCGACCCTTGCCATGATAGCGAAACGCGAGGAGGAGATCAGAAACTTCAAACCCGTGGATTACTACGGCATGACCGTACTTGCCGGAGGCGTTCATTTTACCTGGCAGGACAAAAAGAGCGGTTCCTGCCGTTCCTTCCAGCAGGAGAAGATGGAAACCCTGTTAAAACAGGTCAAGGCAGGCTCACTTACCATAGAATCCGTAGACAAGACTGCAAAAAAGACCTTTGCGCCGGGCCTTTACGATCTGACTGAGCTTCAGAGAGATGCAAATAAAAAATTCGGCCTCTCCGCAAAAGAGACTCTGAATATTATGCAGCGCCTGTATGAGAACCACAAAGTCCTCACGTATCCGAGAACAGATTCCCGCTACATCGGAAGCGACGTGGTCGGAACCCTGAAAGAAAGGCTGAAAGCCTGTGCAGTAGGTCCCTACCGCAAACTTGCGGGCAGCCTCTCCATGAAACCCATAAAAGCCAGCAAATCCTTTGTGGATGACAAAAAGGTAAGCGACCATCATGCCATCATCCCCACAGAACAATTTGTCCAGTTAGATCACATGACAAACGAGGAGCGCAAAATCTATGACCTGGTGGTGCGCCGTTTTCTAAGTGTACTCATGCCGCCTTTTGAATACGAGCAGACAACCGTAAAAGCCCAGGCCGCAGGGGAGTGTTTTCTCGCAAAAGGCAAAATAGTAAAAAGTCCGGGCTGGAAAGAAGCCTATGAAAGCGGCTGGTCCGATGAGGATGACGAGGAGGAATACACGGGAAGCCAGGAACCGTCCCTGAAAGACCAAACTCTCCCAACCGTGAAAAAAGGTGACACCTTCCCAGCATCCAAAGCGGAGCTGACCACAGGAAAAACAAAACCCCCGGCTCATTTCAACGAGGCAACCCTGCTCTCCGCCATGGAAAATCCCATTAAATTCATGGAAAGCCATGACGCCAAAGCAGCCAAAACACTGGGCGAGACAGGCGGCCTTGGAACCGTAGCCACCCGTGCGGATATCATTGATAAACTTTTCAACACCTTCCTGATGGAAAAACGAGGCAAAGACATATACATCACCTCCAAAGCAAAACAGCTTCTGGAGCTGGTACCTGAGGACCTGAAAAAACCGGAGCTGACAGCAGACTGGGAGATGAAACTTTCCAGGATCGCAGACGGCAGGCTGAAAAAAGACGCCTTCCTCTCCGACATCAAAGACTATACCCAGGACATCATCCGGGAGATCAAGACAGGAGACGGCACCTTCCGCCATGATAACCTGACCAACACCAAATGTCCTGTCTGCGGCAAACGCATGCTCTCCGTAAACGGCAAAAACAGCAGACTCCTGGTCTGCCAGGACCGTGAGTGCGGCCACCGTGAAACCATTTCCCGTACCACCAATGCCCGTTGCCCCAAATGCCACAAACGCATGGAGCTCTATGTAAAAGGCAAGGAGGAGACCTTTATCTGCCCCTGCGGCTACAAAGAAAAACTCTCCTCCTTCCAATCCCGCCGTGAAAAAGAAGGCGCCGGCGTCTCCAAAAAAGATGTCCAGAAATACCTCACCAAGCAAAAAAAAGAAGCCTCCGAACCCCTAAACAACGCCTTCGCCGATGCCTTCGCCAAACTAAAACTATAATCATACAACCGGCGGTATCCCCTGCCTGCAAACAAGCAGCCGGGATACCGCCAGTTTCATATATTTACTCATTTATATTCCCACTTTTCCACAGCTCCCGCCAACAGCAGCCTTCACCAATATCTGCCCTCGCAGTCAGATACACCCCTACTCCTGCACATGCTCCAACCCCTGACTAAGTATAGTCTCCACATGCGCATCCGCCAAAGAATAATAAACCGTCTTCCCCTCCCTCCGGAATTTTACCAGCTTAATCTGCTTCAACACCCGAAGCTGATGCGAAATCGCACTCTGCGTCATATTCAGCACCGAAGCAATATCACAGACGCACAATTCCCCGGCCGACAAAGCATACAAAATCCGAATCCTGGTAGGATCCCCGAAAACCTTGAACAGATCCGCCAGCCCATACAATGTAGTCTCGTCCGGTATTACTTTTTTTTGTATATGATCATGCTTATGCACGCAATCACACACATCTACAGTTTCATCCATTTTCATAAGCGAACCATTCCTTTCATTCCTTTAGTTTAAAGGAAAAAATCCTTTTCTGCAAGTATACAATGCAAAAACATAGTTATGCCGGAACAGTTACTGTCTGATAAATTTATAGAATGTTTAGAAAAATTTTTCTTGTTACTGACCTTTTCTTATGGTAAAATATCGTTATGCTAAAGCGATGAAGATAAAAGAACAAGGGGGAATCTAAAATGGGATTTAATATGAAAGTAACACCTGAAATCGAAGCCCTTACAAAGATTTGCGAGGATCACAGCAAGATGGATGTGTCCCTCTATGCGAAGTATGATGTAAAGCGAGGCCTGCGTGATATCAACGGAAAAGGCGTTCTTGCCGGACTGACACAGATATCCAATATAGTCTCCAGCAAAGAAGAGGATGGAAAATCAGTTCCCTGCGAAGGTGAGCTGTACTACAGAGGAATCAACATTGAAGAATTGACCAAAGGATTTCTCCAGGAGAAACGCTTTGGATTTGAAGAAGCTACATACCTGCTGTTATTCGGAACACTGCCGACACAGCAGCAGTTAGATGATTTCTGCAAGATACTGGGCGACCAGAGATGTCTGCCACGGAATTTTGTCCGTGATGTTATCATGAAAGCTCCCAGCAGGGACATGATGAATACCCTTTCAAGGAGTGTTCTAACCTTATATTCCTACGATACGAACCCGGAGGACATATCACTTCCCAATGTACTCCGTCAATGCATCAATCTTATCAGTATTTTCCCGATGCTGTCCGTTTACGGATATCAGGCGCACCGCCATTATAACCAGAACAAGAGTTTATATATACATCATCCGAAAAAGGAACTGTCCACAGCAGAGAACATTCTTTTAATGCTGCGTCCGGATAAGAAGTATACGCCGTTTGAAGCAACCATTCTGGATTTAGCCCTGGTGCTGCATATGGAGCACGGCGGCGGTAATAACTCTACCTTTACCACGCATGTGGTTTCCTCCTCGGGAACAGATACCTATTCTGCCATTGCGGCGGCTCTCGGTTCCTTAAAAGGTCCGAAACACGGCGGAGCCAACATTAAAGTTGTACGCATGTTTGACGATATGAAGAAGCATGTAAAGGACTGGAAGGACGAGGAAGAGGTTTCCGAATACCTCAGAAAACTGCTCCATAAAGAAGCCTTTGACAAGAGAGGTCTGATTTATGGAATGGGTCATGCGGTATATTCCATATCCGATCCGCGTGCCCAGATTTTCAAGAAGTTTGTAAAACAGCTTGCAGAAGAAAAGGGAAGACAAAAAGATTACCAGCTTTACGAGATGGTAGAGCGTCTGGCACCTCAGATCATCGGACAGGAGCGTCATATCTACAAAGGTGTCAGTGCCAATGTGGACTTCTACAGCGGATTTGTTTACAGCATGCTGGAGCTTCCGCTTGAATTATATACACCGATGTTTGCCATTGCCAGGATCGTGGGATGGAGTGCGCACCGCATGGAAGAGCTGATCAACACAGACAAGATCATTCGTCCGGCCTATAAAAATGTACTGGAGACACAGCAGTATACAGTCCTGACAGAAAGATAACTGAAAAGTGACAGTTCAGACAGGTCTGCAGATTTACTGCGCTGCCTGCCTCAGGATTTTATATCTTCGGTTTAAAAACACCAGGCGGGACAGAGAAGCGCGAACAACGGCACAGTCGGGCAAAACGAACTTGAAATAATACAAAAAGAATTGACAAACACCCGGGAAAACTGTTACCATCACGGTATACTATATGCGGCACATTTGCTGTGCCTTCAGGTACGGGGTGCCATCTATGGCATGCCACAGTATCTAAAAAGTATGCCGTGAAGAATACAAGAATTTTTGGATGCGCGGCAGGGTATAATAAGCCATGCCGCGTTTTATTTTGCTTACAGATGGGAGAGAATCGACAATGTTTCGCACTTTTTTTCCGGATGAATATCTGGATTCCACATATGTCATAGACTTTGAAAAATTATATGCGCAGGGATACAGAGGTCTGATCTTCGACATTGACAATACCCTGGTGCCTCACGGGGAGCCTGCAGATGAACGGGCAAAGGCGCTTTTTGTACGGCTTAAAGAGATTGGATTTCAGTGCTGCCTGCTGTCAAATAACCAGTATGAAAGAGTTTCTTCTTTTAACAGGGATGTACAGGTACATTTTATTGAGAATGCGCATAAGCCATCCCGGAAGAATTACAGAAGGGCTATGGAGCTGATGGGAACAGATCTGCAGACCACGGTGTTTATCGGTGACCAGCTTTTTACGGATGTGTACGGTGCAAAGAGAACAGGGATGCACAATATTCTTGTGAAACCGATTCATCCCAAAGAGGAGATTCAGATAGTTTTAAAGCGGAAATTGGAAAAAATCGTCCTTTATTTTTACAGGAAAGACCAAAGAAAGCGAAAAAACAGTTGAAAAATCGGATGAGGTATTATACAATGGAGTACAGTGGAAAAAGAGATGCTTTTCCAATGGAAGAATTTAAGGAGGAATATTCATTATGATATCAGCAGGAGATTTTAAAAATGGTCTCACTCTGGAAATTGATGGCAATGTAGTGCAGATTATGGAATTCCAGCACGTAAAACCTGGAAAGGGTGCTGCTTTCGTAAGAACAAAATTAAAAAATGTTATCAACGGCGGAGTTGTAGAGAAGACATTCAGACCTACTGAGAAATTCCCGCAGGCACGTATTGACCGTGTGGACATGCAGTATTTATACAATGATGGTGATTTATATTACTTTATGAACAATGAGACATATGACCAGATTGCCATTGACAATCAGACTGTAGGCGATGCTCTGAAGTTCGTAAAAGAGAACGAGACGGTAAAGGTATGTTCCTACAACGGAAATGTTTTCGCTATCGAAGCTCCGTTATTCGTAGAACTGGATATCACCGATACAGAACCTGGATTCAAAGGAGATACTGCTCAGGGAGCTACCAAACCGGCTACTGTTGAGACTGGCGCAGTTGTGTATGTTCCTTTATTTGTAGACCAGGGTGATAAGATCAAGATTGATACAAGAACAGGAGAATACCTGTCCAGAGTATAATGCTTCTGGTAAAAGAAAAGCCTGGAAACCTGGATTTCCAGGCTTTTATCATGTCTGAAATTATTCTGTCAAACTGTTTTGAAATTCATACAGCCGGCAGTCCTCTCCCTGTACCAGATAGTCATCCAAATGATTCTCCTGCAGAAAGGAGAGCTTCTGCTCGTACTGCTTCATCTGCTGCTTTTGTCTGCGCTGCTGCCTGCGCAGACGGCGGAGGAAACTCCGGTGGAAGTCGTTAAGCGGAAATAACCAGTCATCCAGCTCCCGGTCTGCTTTTAACGTGCATCTCTGCTCCCAGGTGTTATATTCCTGTACCGCTTTGTTGGAGGCCGCATAGGAAAGCCCGAACCGCAGGTGGATGTCCTCTGCATTTTTGCAGCCATAATGGCGAATCGCAACCCGGGGAGCCAGTATATTACCGGAAAAACAGTCTGCAATTTCCTCGTTTTCCGGATCTTCGCCGGTGTGTTCAAAGACACAGTGTGCCAGTTCGTGCATGAGAGAGAAACGTATACGGCCCAAAACCGCTTTTTCATTGTAAGCGATGATGCGGTTTCTCTGGTCACAGAAAGCGTCGTTCGAGGCAGTGACGCAGAGTGTGTAGATCTCAGGATTTAATTCTTTCAATCTTGAATATGTAATCGTCCTGAATTCATAATGCCTCAGGATATCAAGGCAGGGAATGGGGAAATCTTTAATGCCGCACTCCCTGTAGACTTTCAGAATCATATCTGCTATATAAATATACTCCAAAATAAATCGCTCCGAAATTACTCATCTATTTCGGACAACAGTTGTATCAGGCGAAGTTTCTGTTCTTTTGACATTTTTTTTCCGTTTCTGGCTATGAGAAGCTCCACGTCGTCGTATGTGGGGACGGGTTTCTCCGGCTCTCTGCTCACATCATCAAAATCATCCAGGGTAAGTCCAAGAACCCGGGCGATGGCTTTCAGGGTTTCCAGTTTAGGATCTCTGGTCACGCCGCTTAATATTTTGTCAAGCGTTCCTTTCGGAACACCGGATTTCTCAGAAAGCTCTGCAGTAGTCATTCCCAGCCTCTTTTTGTATTCTTCGATTTTTTCAAGACCCATTTCAGTATCCTCCTGTTACTGAAAGTTTACAGCCGCCAGCGGAAAAAATCAACAAAAATCAACTTGAGAATAGATAATAAATACTACTTGACGGAAAAAAATGGAAGAAAAATAGTTGACTATAGTAATTAACGGTGATATTATATAAAAGTAATAACCGTTAACGGAAATAAATGCCAAATACAAACGTATGTTCGATAAAATGAGTATATTTTATTATCTCAGCAATGTCAATAAGGATTGGAGGAAGAATATAAAAATACTGCATAAACCGTTACATATTACAGGCTATAGTTCCGGGAGATGTTTTCTAAAGATGGATGTTGCGCGATGCGAAGTAAGATTCCCGCCAGCAGGCATCAAAAAGCTATTTATAGTGCATCGCGAAGCGCGTTACTGGTCACAAAGTGGACAAAAGCCATAAGCTTTATAAAAGGAGGGACGGATACACGGTCCGGCAGTATGGGTAAAACAGGAAAAGATTTTTGAAACTACACAGATACGGCAAAGAATTTGAGAAGGAATAGGAGAGATGACGGTTTTGGAATATTTAAAAAATATTGGTGTGGATAAGCAGCAAATGGGCATTAAGATCCATGATCTGCCAAACTACATAGAACACCCTGTATGGGACAGCAGAACGGAACAGTGGCTAATCATCAAATCTGTGGTATACGAGCGCGATACCGCGAAAGTTTACGCCACAGACGGAAGTTGCCGTGAAGTACCGGTAGGGATGGAGGATACCTGGCTTTGGAGGACAGAGGGGCAGTGACAGCCCCTGCCTCCGGGTTTAAAAGAATGAGAGATTCAAAAAAGAAATATTATCATAAAATGTACTTGAAATATCCCTTGCATTCCTGTATAATAATATTTACATTTTTACAATGTATAGCAGTCAAATATCTATCAGCATTCTTGCACATTCGTGCAGTGTTTTCCAATTACAGCAAAAAGAATATTTACGGACTGTCAATGGAAACCGTATGTCCATTTGCAGCCCTTAAATATAGGACAGTATTTTTACTGTCTGAGATCCTATACGGCAAAATTCCGGTAGGCAGTAAAAAAAGAAAGAGAGGTTCACAGATGGACTACAACACATTTACACAGGAGATACTCAGCAGCCTGAAAAAAGAAGCGGGGGAACAGAGGGTCACACTTCACAAGATTGAGAAAAACAACGGGAAGATTCTGGATGCTGTCACGATTATGGAGAGCGGTGCCCATATTGCGCCTACCATATATCTGGCTGATTTCTATGATTTCTTCAGACATGGAATGTCTCTGGAAGAAGTGACGCTTAAGATCCTGGAGCTCAACGCAGAAAGGCAGGTGGAGGAGGAAGAGTTTCAAAATGCCGGGTTTGAAGATTACAAAAGAGCCAGAAGCCATATCTGCTACAAACTGATCAATTTTGAGATGAACCGAAAACTTTTGAACAATGTCCCTTATATTCCGTATCTTGACCTGGCTGTGGTGTTTTATTACCGGTTGGATGAGGAGATTTTAAACGGAGCAAATTTTCTGGTACATAACTGTCATCTGGAAACCTGGGGGGTCAAGCTGAAGGAAATATATGAGGATGCACATAAAAATACCAGCCGCAGACTGCCCTTTACGTTTCAGGGGATGGAGGAGCTGATCCGGGAGATGTCCGGGGAGGATGATTTTCTGTCCCTTGGTTTTCAGAAGCGGGAGCCGATGTATATCCTTACCAATGAAGAAAAGTATTTCGGCGCCGCGGTGCTTTTGTATCCCCATGTACTTTCCCATATCAGCAGACTTCTGCACTGCAATTACTTTGTGCTGCCCAGCAGCATTCATGAATGTATTCTTGTGCCCGATTCCGGGCAGTTTTCCAAAAAGGAGCTGGAGACTATGGTCAGAGAGGTCAATGAGACCCAGGTGGTGGACGAGGAGGTTCTGTCCCATAATGTATACTATTATGACAGGAAAAAGGATGCACTAATCCTGTAAAAGTGGGGGATAGCCGCCGAAATCTGCCGGTTTTCGGCGGCGCATGCCCAAATTTCTGCGTAAGGCTTTACAATTTCAAAAATATGTGGTAATATACTAAGGATGTCATTTCTAGGAAGACATATGCACTCGTAGCTCAGGGGATAGAGCAGTGGTTTCCGGTACCACGTGTCGGGGGTTCGAATCCCTCCGGGTGTGTTTGGTGCTTTGGGGAAAAGCATTGGAATAAGGGAATGAAGGGTAACAGTCTTGAAGGAGGACAAGGATGTTAGACAATTTCAGAGAATGGCTTTCAGACAATCTGAGGTATATTCTTCTGGGTCTGGCTATTTTGGTCGTTCTGGTGGTTCTGTTTTTCGGCATTAGAGCCCTGACGGGCGGTTCTTCAAAAGAAGAAAAGAAGCCGGACGCACAGACAGAGCAGCAGAAAGGGTCTGACGATACCAAGAAGTCGAAAGATTCTGATGCTGATGCAAAAGCACAGGACGAGAAAAAAGAGGATGAAAACTCTTTGGAAAAAAATGCATACCCTGAAGTAAATTCTTTGATTGATGTATTTTATACAGCCTGGGGAGAGAAAAATGTTGACCGTATGAAAGAACTTGCGGACAGCTTTGATGCCACAGACGAAGCAAAAGTATTAAATGCCACTTATATTGAAAGTTACAGCAATATCAATGTATATACGAAAAAAGGTCTCACAGATGACAGCTATGTAGTATTTGTTTCCTATGACCTGAAGTTTACCGATGTAAATACACCGGCTCCGGGGCTGGCACAGCTTTATGTGGTAAAAAAGGATGACAAATACATGATTCATAATGACAAGAATGATACGGAGGTCAATGAATACATTGACAAGACCAATCAGGATGAGGATGTCAAGAAGCTGATCAGTGAGGTGGAAACCAACCTGAACAAGGCGATGGAGTCAGATGCTGATTTGAAAGCTTTTGAAGAACAGCTTGGACAGGAAACCAGTATGGCTTCTATGGCGGACAACGGTTCTGAACTGACAACTCAGGATGTCTGTAATATGCGTTCCGAGGCAGGAACAGACGGAGATATTCTCCAGGAGCTGCAGGCCGGAACAAAAGTGACCAAGGTTGACAATGCAGACGGTAATTGGATCAAAGTAGAATACAATGGACAGACCGGATACATTTTCGGAGATTTGTTACAGTAAAATAAAACTGGTGTACAGTGAAATTCATCACTGTACACCAGTTTTTTCAGTTTATCTGATAGCGCCGTATGCAATGCCGTCTCCAAGGGATATTCCTTTGGCGGCTGCCAGTTCACTGACAGTTACCATCTGGAAGCCTTTGGCTTTCAGCACCGGTACGATCATATCCACCGCGTCTGCCGTAGGGCCGTGAATATCATGCATAAGAATCACATCTCCGTCCTTGGCGGCCATGACTGCGTCATAAGTGCTCTGTGCATTTCGAGTTTCCCAGTCCAGCGTATCTACAGACCAAAGAATCATAGGAAGCCCTACATTGGCCTTAGTAGTAGAGTTATAAGCGCCGTAAGGCGGGCGTACTAAGGTAGCTCCGTGTCCTACGATCGCCGCAATTTTGCTGTTGGTGGATTCCACCTCATTCTGTACGCCGGAGGCATCCAGGGAATCCAGGCTTGTGTGGTCATAAGTGTGGTTGGCCAGTTCGCATCCCATACTGTCCATTTTTCTGACTGCGTCCGGATAACTGGGGACATTTTGGCCGAGCATGAAGAACGTTGCTTTTGCTCCGTTTGCCTGCAGTGTGTCCAGAATCCGATCCGTGTATTTTCCGGGACCGTCGTCAAAAGTCAGGGCAACCATAGGGCCGGAACCCGCAGCGGCAGTCTTTGCCGCTGCTTTGCTGTCCCAGACACCATTGTCTTTCAGGAAATAAGCCTTGCCGTCAACCGTAATCCATCCGGTAGCCATACTGCCGTCTTTGTTCAGATAGTACCAGTCTTTTCCAATCTGGAGCCATCCGGTCTTGGCAGTACCGTCACTCTTCAGGTAGTACCATTTTCCGTCATCTTTGATCCAGCCTTTTCCTGCCAGAGTACCGTCATCTTTCAGATAATACCTCTTGCCGTCCACAGTTACCCATCCGGTCTGAGGCTTGCCGTCATCACCCAGGTAATACTTTTTGCCGTCTTTTTCTTCCCAGGAGTTGGTGACCATTTTGCCCTCGCTGTCCAGTAAGAAATTCGTGCCGTCAGAGGTGATCCAGCCAATCATCATGGCGCCGTCCTCATCACGGAAGTAATACCAGGAATCCTCGATTTCCTTCCACCCGGTACTTATGGTTCCGCTGCTGTCCAGATAATAGCGGTTGCCGTCACGCTCCACCCATCCGGAGGCCATGGAACCGTCATCCTGCAGATAATAGCTCTTACCATCCACGTCTATCCATCCGGTAGCCATGGTTCCGTCATCCTTCAGATAGTACCACTTTTCGTCATTTTTGACCCAGCCCGTTGTGGGAACTCCGCTTTCATCCAAATAATACCAGGATTCACCTTCCGGCTGTACCCAGCCGGATGCGGGAGTGCCGTTTTCCTTCAGGTAATACCGCTTACCCTTATCGGTAACCCATCCGGTTTTTACATACCCTTCATCATCGAAATAGTAGCGGGTTCCGCCCACTTCACGCCAGGTGTTCTTGATAACAACACCGTCGTGGTAGACGAATTTCCTGCCGGAGTCATTATAGACCCAGTGGTCTTCCTTCATGGCTTCCTTCTTGTTGCTGTAGGTATCCATGCTGGTCTTGACCGCAGAAAAAATATACTTAGGCACAAAAATCAGCACGGCACCCAGAATACAGGTCAGCAGAAGGATGCCCGCGGTTTTCTTTTTGTTTTTCATTACATTAACCCCTTTGTAATTGATATGTCCGGTCATATCTGACCGGGCACATTCATAAGTACACGTTATCATTATACTATCGCAGTGGAAGGATTGGCAAGGCGCAAACCGAAAAAATGTCGAAATAACTGCTTAAGATATCTTAAAGGCATGGGAAAGCGAGCGCTTTACTTGCGGGCAGAACTTGTGATATACTCTTTATCATAATACGTAAAGGAGCGCACAAAACATGCGTTTAAATAAATATCTGAGTGACGCCGGCGTCTGTTCCAGGCGGGAAGCGGACCGTCTTGTGCAGGACGGTAAAGTTACGGTGGACGGGAAAACGGCTGTTCTCGGCATGCAGATCGAGGAGGGACAGGAGATTTGGGTGAACGGAAAAGAGGTTCGCCGTGAAGAAAAAAAGGTCCTTCTTCTCTTTCACAAGCCAAGAGGAATTGAATGTACAGCCAATCCAAAAGTAAAAAATAATGTAATCTCTTATATAGATTACCCAATTCGGATATATTATATAGGCAGGCTTGATAAAGATTCAGAAGGACTTCTGCTTCTGACGAACCAGGGTGAACTGGTCAATAAAATGATGCGGGCCGGCAATTGTCATGAGAAAGAGTATCTGGTGACTGTGGATAAGCCTGTGACAGATGATTTCATCAGAAAAATGTCATGCGGTGTCCCGATTTTGGGAACGGTGACGAGAAAATGCTATGTGGAAAAGACAGGTGAAAAGTCATTCCGCATTATACTGACCCAGGGTTTGAATCGTCAGATCCGGCGGATGTGTGAATATCTGGGATATAGAGTAAAACGTCTGAAACGGGTTCGCGTCATGAACCTGGAGCTGGGCAGCCTGCCGGCAGGACAGTACCGGGAGGCTACAAAAAAGGAACTGGAGGAGCTGAAAAGTCTCATCCGGGATTCTTCGGAGACAACTGTCATAAGGAAAAATGAACGGAGGAAAAGGTAACATGGACAAGACAGCGAGGATGAAAGAACTGATTCCTCTTCTAAATGAGGCGGCTAAGGCATATTACCAGGAGGACAGGGAGATTATGAGTAATTTCGATTACGATAAGCTCTATGATGAACTGGTTTTGCTGGAGCGTGAGACGGGGATCACTCTGACAGGAAGCCCAACGGCCATGGTGGGATATGAAGCATTGGATGAACTGCAGAAGGAAGCCCATGAAAGTCCCATGCTCTCCCTGGACAAGACAAAGGATGTGGAAACCCTGCGGGAGTTTATCGGGGACCAGAAGACTCTGCTCTCCTGGAAACTGGACGGACTTACCATCGTACTTACTTACCGGGACGGCAGTCTTTCAAAGGCAGTTACCAGGGGAAACGGTGTGGTGGGTGAAGTTATCACCAACAACGCCATGGTTTTCAAGAACATTCCCCTTCAAATCGCCCACAAAGGTGAGCTGATCCTTCGCGGGGAGGCCATTATCACCTATTCTGACTTTGAAAAGATCAACGAACAGATCGAGGATGTGGATGCCCGTTACAAAAATCCCAGGAACCTTTGCAGCGGTTCCGTGCGCCAGCTCAACAACGAGATCACAGCAAAACGGAATGTGCAGTTTTACGCATTCTCCCTGGTCCGGGCAGAGGGCGTGGATTTTGAGAACTCCAGGCAGAAACAATTTGAATGGCTGGCAGGCCAGGGATTTGATGTGGTGGAATACAGGATGGTGACAGCGGATACCCTGGATGATGCCATTGCCTATTTTTCAGACAAGATCACCCGCAATGATTTTCCCTCAGACGGTCTGGTAGCCCTCTATGACGATATCGCTTACGGTGATTCTCTGGGCAGCACTGCAAAATTTCCCAGGAATGCATTTGCCTTCAAATGGAAGGATGAGATCCGGGAGACTACTTTGAAAGAAATAGAGTGGAGCCCGTCAAGGACCGGACTGATCAATCCTGTGGCAGTCTTTGAGCCGGTGGAACTGGAAGGAACTACCGTGAGCAGAGCCAGTGTGCATAATATCAGTATCTTAAAAGAGCTGGAGCTGGGAATCGGAGATAAGATTCAGGTTTATAAAGCCAATATGATCATTCCCCAGATTGCGGAGAATCTCACAAGGAGCGGAGATCTGGAGATTCCCCATGTCTGTCCCGTCTGCGGGCAGGAAGCCAGGGTGGTCAAAACCAATGGTGTGGAATCCCTGTACTGCATGAACACAGAATGTCAGGCAAAGAGAATAAAATCTTTCACCCTGTTTGTCAGCAGGGATGCCATGAATATAGACGGCCTGTCAGAGGCAACCCTGGAAAAATTCATATTAAAAGGGTTTATCAAGGACTTCGGCGATATTTTTGAGATCGAGAAGTACAGAGATGAGATTGTTTCCATGGAAGGGTTTGGACAGAAATCCTATGACAATTTGATCGCCAGCATAGAAAAGGCGTCCCACACCACCCTTCCGAGACTCCTATACAGCTTGGGAATCTCCAATGTGGGGATTGCCAATGCGAAGATGATCTGCAAAGAGTTCCGCTATGACCTGGGGAAGATCATACATGCCACACCGGAGGAGATCAGCAGCATTGAGGGAATCGGACCGGTGATCGCGGGAACCTTTACGGAATATTTTGCGGATGAGGACAATATGAAAAGGCTGGAGCACCTGCTGTCCCACCTGACCTTTGAGGAGGTAAAGACAGAGAGCACCCAGAGCCTGGAGGGAAAACAGTTTGTTATCACCGGAAGCGTGGAGCATTTTGCAAACAGATCGCAGTTAAAAGAATATATAGAGGAAAGAGGCGGAAAGGTTACGGGAAGTGTAACTTCCAAGACCGATTACCTGATCAACAATGATACCACATCCTCCTCCTCTAAGAATAAGAAGGCCAAGGATTTGGGGATCCCCATTTTATCAGAGGAGGATTTCCTGAAGCTTTCAGGGGAAGGATGACAGAAAGAAGGTAGGAAATGCAGTCCGAAGAGATGAAGAAGAAAGGGCTGAAGGGCGTTAAGACTATTATTTTCGGCAGGACCCTGATTGTGGTCTTTGCCTTCCTGGTCCAGTTTGCCCTGATCATCGCCAGTTTTATCTGGCTGAGGGATTACAGCTTTTATATTTATGCCGGATTTGTAGTTTTGGGAGTTCTGGTACTGCTGCATCTGTTCAACAGCAGAGGAAATCCGGATTTTAAGCTGGTCTGGATGATTCCGGTGACGGTGGTACCCGTATTCGGAGCGCTGTTTTATCTCTATATCAACAGCCAGCCGGGAACCAGGATGATCTACCAGAGACTTCAGTATCTGGGAAAATTCACAAAACAGTATGTGACCCAGAAGGAAAAAGTGAAAAAAGATCTGGAACAGAAAAGCCCCCAGATGGGGCATCTGGCCTCTTATCTGATGGAGTACGGCACCTGTCCGGTCTATGAGCATACCCTTGTGACTTATTTTCCGCTGGGTGATGAGCAGTTTCCGGCCATGTTAAAGGAATTGGAGAAGGCCGAGAAATTTATCTTTATGGAATATTTCATCCTGGAAGAGGGGTATATGTGGAATACGGTGCTGGAACTTTTGAAAAAGAAGGTCAGAGAAGGAGTAGAAGTCAGGGTCATGTATGACGGAATGTGTGTGCTGGCGCTGCTCCCCTCCTTTTATCCGAAAATCTTGGAGAAAGAGGGAATCCAGTGCAAAATGTTTGCCCCCATCAAACCGTTTTTCTCACCCCATTACAATAACAGGGACCACAGAAAGATACTTGTGATTGACGGCAGGGTGGCGTTTACCGGAGGAACGAACCTGGCAGATGAGTATATTAATAAGAAGGAACGTTTTGGCCACTGGAAGGACACGGCAGTCATGCTGAAGGGCGAGGCAGTGGAACGCTTTACCTTCATGTTTCTGGAAATGTGGGGTGTGTCAGAGCGTGGAGATCTGGAATATGAGCCATACCGGACGCCAAAGGATATGCAGATGCCAAATGACGGATATGTGATTCCCTATGATGTGATGCCTTATGGATATGAGCGCACAGGGAAACAGGTATATCTGGATATATTAAATACCGCACAGCGTTATGTACATATTATGACGCCGTATTTGATTCTGGATCATGAGATGATCATGGCACTGACTTATGCGGCAAAGCGCGGTGTGGAGATCTGCATCATCATGCCGCATATTCCGGATAAAAAGACTGCCTTTGCCCTTGCGAAGACGTACTACAATGAATTGCTGGAGGCAGGTGTGGAAATCTATGAGTATACACCCGGATTTGTCCATGCGAAAGTATTTACCTCAGATGATGAAAAGGCCATTGTAGGTACTGTGAATATGGATTACAGGAGTTTTTACCATCATTTTGAAGATGGGGTACTCTTTTACCGGAATTCCCAGATTTCCCATGTGGAGCGGGATTTCCAGGCTACGAAAAAGAAATGTGTGAAAATATCAGTGGCAGATTACAAGCGGCTCAGCATTTTTAACAGAATCATGGGTAAAGTGCTCCGTATATTTGCGCCGCTGATGTAAAAATAAAGCAGCGGTTCGGTCTTCCAAATAGCTGCAATAACAGTAACTGTTCAGTCAGGTCTGCGCATTTACTGCGCTGACCGTGCAAAAGAGTAGTGGCGGCAGGTATTCGCCCCATC
>NZ_JBBMFP010000024.1:0-93978 GCF_040095955.1 Blautia caccae
AAGACAGGCCTCCCGATGACTAGCAGGAACAGTATATTCATAAAGACCATCGGTATCTGGAATACGGCTTTTAACTGGATCAATTCTTCTATTGTCATGATATTTTCTCCTATGGCTTTTTTACGCCCAGATCCCATATGGAAATCTGCTGTTGCTTTCCCTCATCCATCCTGCGTTCTAGCTCTGGCTGCCGGTACATCATGATCTGCATATCCGTAAACTCACTGTCATACAGCTGCCTGATATTCTGGATCGCAGAGAAACGGTTATTGCTTAACGTGGAATGTGACATACGGAGTTCCGCCCTCACTACCTTCCAGGGCTTGTGTTCCACATATAAGGCTTTCAGCACCGCTCTCTGCCGATAGGGAAGTCCCTGGTAACAGATCCAGACCCGTTTTAGGGATTCCTCCTCCTGCATGAGCTGATTTATATACATTTTAAGGAACTCTGCATACCGCTCCTCATTCTCTTCATACCGCTCCAGAAGGTCCCCTAAATCCTTCTTCCTGTCTCCTCCAGATGTACCTGCAGTACCATAATTTTTCTTCATCTGCAGGCTCTCCAGAACGTCATCCGTCGTTGCCATGTTGCTGTGCAGGAAGCGGATCCGGTCGCGGACATCCTCCAGTAATGTCTCATAACCAGACAGGCAGCGTACAATATAATTCTCATCTATTTCCATTCGTTCCATCGTCATCACCTAACCTCCCGAAGCGGCACTGTTCCACAGGCGGGGAATATCCCCTGTATCAACGGATGGAATGCCTCTTCTTTTTTTTCACTGTTTCCCGGTGCTCCTCCTGCTTCTGTTCCGTTTTGATCGCATCCTCCGGTTCAAACTTATATTCAGCGATCGTTTTGGGGAATCTATCCCTCGTAAAGACTGATATGTAAGTATCCTGATCTGGTAGTATCCGTGCCTGATAGACCATTTCATCATCCATATATTGCTCTATATCCCAGGATCCGTTATCACCACTTCGTATTTCCTTATCAGGAAATCCATATATCTCTGATAATATGTAATGGCAATTTCTTGATTTTTTATTATCCATATCTATCTTTTTGTCCTCTAACTTCAATTCCTGTTTCTTTTTTTTGCTTTGAGGTTCAGCTTTTTCAATTATGTATTTTATTTTTTTATTCACATTCTTCTGGTGGGCAATAAAATCTTCTGCTAATTCCTGGCTGGCAAAAGCACATTTTAATTCATACATATCTGTACCCCCCAATTTCATCTCATAGTCTTTGTATACTCTGAATGGCAATATGCCATTAATAACCTCTATCCCATCGTTTAATCCATTAGTATAAGCGTCTACTTTATCCATATTTATTTCTCCCTTCAAAAATATAGGTATATGGTTTTTCCCTTTCTGTGCATTGTTTATTTGTCATCATTAAATATATTTTCCATTTTTCTTAAAATGTTGAATCACATATCCAATACCATATCTATTCTCTATCAAAGATAAGTATTTCCTTGCATAGCGAATACTGCAAAAAGCCGCGACTGGCTCATAAAAAATATCACGGCCTATTTTTACAGGTTGTCCATTATTATGATAAAAAATTTTATACACAATATAAGGACAGGCATGTATTAAATCCTTCATAGCTTCGCTTTTAATCACCTGATAATACTTGTGACTATTTTTCTGGTTTACTGCACCCGCAAATGTTTCTGCCTCTCCTATGTCTATAAAGGTTGCAAGGTAACAAGATGTCCATTCCGGGGTATCTGTTACGATATATTTGAAAATCATGCTATTCTCATGCCCCTCCCTCAATACAGCAGATTATAGTAGTCCTTAAAATAATTTGAACAAAAGAAAGGCCAGTTGTATCACAATAATCAAGCAAATTATTAACACGATTGTCAGAGGTATCAATTCCTGTTTTTCTTTCGCTTGGAAGTAATCACAGGTATCCGCTCCCCAGTCAAACCGACATATATCTTTTTTTTTGAACCTTGTACATTTTCCTTTTTTAAAGAATTTGCACCTTCCCATACTTTCTCCTTCCACGTGTTCTATTGCTACATGTACAACATGACACAGATAAAGAACGAAAACACAAAAAACACCCCTCCCAACACTATAAGGCGGACCACGGATGGTTTGATATTTCCTTGATGCAATTTGGTATTTTTGCCCTTTTTTACTTTTCTATAACTACAATATGTATCGCCGCATTTCAATCGGCAGATGCACGATTTCTTGAAACGTTTGCATTTTCCATTTTTGTAATATCTGCAATTCAAAATATTCTCCTTCCTGCGTATCCAGCCATACGCTCTTTCAGTAAATCATGAATTAATGTCCGTTATTCATGATTCCTCTGGTTTGAAACCGTATATCCTTGACAATACACATTCTTTTTTATCTTTTTCCATCGGTACTCTCCTCATAAATATTCGATAAAATGACGATAATCCTTGACCAAACGCCTGCCATCATTTAAAATGATGTTGTCTATGCATGGGCCTGGCAGTGTTTATCTGTCGGGTTCATTTTATTTCTGCCTTTTCCGCTTCGATATACTGCATGAGCTGTTCCTGATCCTCTTTCTTCTCCTGCAGGAGCTCCTGGTTGACCCTCAGCACCTCATCCCAGCTCTCCGGCTCCACCCCGCCCCATTTACATACTTCACAGTAATGCTCGTATGCCTTTTTCAGTCTGTCCGGTTCTTCTGTGAGCAGCTCTATATCGTGGTCATAGTTATAAACGTAGTATCTCCACGGCATCAGGAAATCTGTGGTGATACAGTAAGCCCTGTCATACCAGGTGTAGGCAAACTGCTCTTCATCGCTGCCGTTCCTCTGCCAGCCGGTCAGATCTGCGACAAAAGACTGTATCAGCTCTCTTGCATTATGCAGGCCGGCACGCAGTGCCATCAGCGTAAGATTGCTGTACTGTTTGTCTGTCAACTCCGGGATTAGATCACACCTTATCTGCAGCGTATCTAAATCTTTTATTACATCAGAATCTTTCATACTTCATTCTCTCCCCTCTCATACAGCTTTAAGCTCCCGCTCTTTTCTCGTATTTTTCTTCAAGTAATCTATTAATTCATCTTCTTCAATGAACCACTGCACCCCTACTTTATAGGCTGGTGAATCCTCAGCGTGGAAAATAGCGGCTGCCGTATTTGGACTGATACCGAAACGCTTGATTACATCTTTTGTGCATAAAGTCCTTCCTTCCATACCAGGTACAGGAAGATTTAATGAATTTATCTCCGTTATCAATTGTTTTATTTCGTTTAATTTTTCAATTGTTCTGTCAATTTCCGTATCGTTTATAAAAATTTTCGCTGAACTTATTTTTTTCCCTTCCATATTCTACCTCTAGTTCCTTTTCATAAAATTATCAGGGTTTACTTCGAGTGCCATGCAAAACGCAAGTAATTCATCGCCAGACATTTTTCTCTTTTGATTTGTTATCGCACTAAATTTGTTTTTATCCATATTGAGCTCAGGATTAATATCATTCATTTTTTTTATAACCCATGCTTGCGTTCTTCCTTGGTTTGATAATATTTCTTTTATAGTGTCTGCAATTGTGAAATTCATAAATATCCTCCTCTCATTCAAGTATTTCTTGATTTATTTCATATTAATCTATATTTTCTTGATTGTCAATACTATTTTCAAGAAATTCTTGATTTTTATTGTCACTTAATATATACTAAGACTATCAACCAAAAGGAGGTTACAAATTTGTCAACCTTAGGAGATAGAATTAAGCTTGTACGAGAACAAAAAGGCTTACTTCAGAGTCAATTAGCATCATTGATTGGCGTTAAGTCCTCCGGTGTTATTAGTAATTGGGAAAAGGGAATAAATAAACCTGACGCAGATAAAATTGTCAAACTATGTGAAGTATTAGATATATCTGTTTCTTATTTACTTAATTACCACGGTAAATCGCAATTAGAATTAGATCCATTAGAAAAAAAACTTATTGAAAAATTTCGTAGACTTGATGTCAATGAAAAAAAAGTAGTTGATAGTATATTAGATAGTATACTTGTTCTTAGTGAAGAAAAGAAAAAAAATCTTCTGTCAGAAGCTACTAATTCAGTAAATGAAAAACTAATAATGTATACTTATGCTCAACACATGGCCTATGCAGGTGAAGGGTTTTATTTTGATGATTTATCAACTGATTTAATAGAAGCTCCAGAATATCCTGGAGCCGATTTCGTCATAGGTGTTAATGGTGACAGTATGGAACCTACTTACTCTGATGGTGATAATGTCTATATCAAAAAAACATGTGAATTAAATTATGGAGAGGTTGGATTATTTGTTATGGACAATTCGGCTTATATAAAAGAGTATACGAAAGAAGGATTAGTTTCCCACAATAAATCATATCCTCTTATTGCCGGCAGAGATGACATTAGAATAATAGGGAAGGTACTAGGAAAAGTATCTAAAAAAGCAAAGATTATTAGGAAATAACAAATGAGGCATATATGAGAGAATTTATTAACAATATATTTGCAAATGAACTTTTTGCTACGATTTTTGCAGGGGTGATTATCTGTTCATTTCTTCTTTTATCTGATGGATTTTTAGCAACCCTTTATCGTAAACTGGCCAATTTATCGATGATTTTAATGATGATTATTGCTCCTTTCATAGCAACAGAATCACCAACACCTTTTGATACTATTCTTATGGCATTGTTTGGCTTTGTATTAATCAATCTGCCTATTACGATAAAAAGGCATATTCAAAAAAAGAAGTTACAAAACGAAATAAAAAAAACACTTTTTGATGATAGTATGAAAGATCAGCAATAATCAACCGAGCTTATAAACACCATATAATATACTTACCTGGGCAGCCAGTAGAGCGGCTGCGGTTTCCCGCCTAAGTCTTGATAGGAGGGGATGCTTATGAGTACATACGAAGAATTGCAGATAATTACTTCTATTGCAATACTGATCGTTGCGATTCTCACTTATGCACATAAGAAATAGCCGCCCTGCTCTGGTAAAGTAGACGGCTATTCTTAGTTAGATATTTCGCCAGGTCGGGGAGCCTTGACCTCCCTTACTGGCTGTCTTGTTAAGTATATTATATGTCAAGAAAAAAAATGTGTCAAGTGACCCTGCACACATGGAAAGGATGGCTTATGAATTACAAAGAGATCGAACAATTAAAAATATCTTTACCAAAAGCTGAAACTTATATAGCCAACTACACCTCCGCTTTTGATGTAAAATTCGCTCATCACTCTACGGCTATTGAAGGTAATACCCTCTCTTTCATAGAGACCAAATTAGTAATTGAAGATCGCCAGTCTATTGGGGGCAAATCATTACGCGAAATATATGAGGTCGCCAACCATCATGACGCCTTCATGTATATTTGTGATCAGGTTCAACAGGGGTTTTCTCTAAATGAAGAAAAGGTCAAAAAAATCCACAGGCTCCTGTTGGACAAGATTGCCACATATGCCGGAACTTATAGGGCAAATGATGTTTTTATCTCCGGTACAGATTATGTACCACCTAGTTATGATGGAGAGATGTATCCTATGCTCCGAAAATTCTATGAGGATTTATCTGTAAAAACAATGATATATAATCCGATCGAATACGCAGCATGGACACACGCTGAATTTGTCCATATCCATCCCTTCAACGATGGTAACGGCCGAATAGCCCGCTTGCTGCTTAATTACCAGCTGATGTTCAATGGCTATTTACCCATCATCATTCCTTTTGAAGAGCGCAACCAATACTACCAGGCGCTGCAGGTATATGATCACGATCACAACCTTGAACCATTTGCTGAATTGATTGGAAAATACGTTTATGAGGAGCTAAAAAAAACTGCGAAATACATCCGGAGATAGCCCCTCCCTGTTCGCAGCCAAAGAAAAAGTCTTTTCGTCACCGATTAACTTTATAAAAATAAAACCGCCCCTGCGCCAACAGGAACGGATTTATTATAGATGCAACCTATCACGAAAGGTGATGATATACACCTTACCAACAATAAGATTATATCATGCACCTTTCCTTTTGCATAGGTGTATTTTTTATGCTCAAAAAGGAGGTCTAGATATGGCAAAGAAGCGTTCTGATGGAAGATACGCAAAACAGGTAGTTCTAGGATACCGGAATGGAAAGCCTGTACGAAAAACCATCTATGGGAAAACACTGAAAGAATTGGACAAAAAATATAGGGATTTTATGAATGACAAAGAATCCGGAAGATTAATCAAAAATGATAAGATCAAATTTAAAGAACTATTAGAACTATGGTTTACAAATACCAAAGTAGGCGAATTAAAACCCCAATCCCTGGGTAACTTAAAAAGCCAAATAAAGGGTGTAAACTACTATATTGGCGACAAACTGGCAAAAGACATCCAACGTTCTGACATAGAACAAATTCGTGCTGAGTTAATAGAAGAGGATCATATAGACAAATATAATAAAGCTCTAGGAATAATCCGAGCAGTTTTTAACTATGCGATCGAGTGTGGATTTGTCTTAAATAACCCCACTCTCGGTATGAAAAGAATATCCATCAAAAGAAATACCCGGGCCTTAACTGATGAAGAGAGGCTTCTATTTGAGAAAACAGATTTAAATGAATTTGAACGATGTTTTACATCTCTACTTTTATACTCTGGACTCAGAAGAAGTGAAGCGCTTGCGCTTTTTGATTCCGATATTCATTTTGACGAAGGATATATCAATGTTAATAAAACCCTTGTTTTGTCAAAAGCCTCGACTTCACCTGAAATAATACAAGATATGCCCAAAAGCGATTCCGGAATTAGAAAAATACCAATATCCCATTATCTCTACCCTATACTATTTAATTACTGCCAAAACCGGACAGGACTTCTCTTTTTATCAGAAGAAGGGAACCCCCTTGGCAGTTCAACATTTAGAAAACGTTGGCAATCCATGCTTCAAAAACTAGAGGCCGTAAATGGTAAACCAATAGCAGAAGATATTACACCGCATATTTTCCGTCATACTTATACGTCCGATCTGGTCAAAGCCGGAATGGATATTAAAACAGCTCAATATCTTCTAGGCCATGCAGATGCAAAAACTACATTAAATGTCTATACTCATTTTGGCTATAATGATATCAAAATAAATAAGCTCGATGATTATTACAAAACTCTTGCAGTCAAAATGCAGTCAAGACAAAAAGAAAACCCTGAAAGTGCCTGAAATAAAGGCATTTCCGGGGTTCCCAATAAGTGAAATTATTTAAGTGTAACTTTAGCGCCTTCGCCCTCAAGTTTAGTTTTGATCTCCTCAGCCTCAGCTTTGGAAGCAGCCTCTTTAAGAACTTTCGGAGCACCGTCAACAACTTCTTTAGCTTCTTTTAAGCCTAAGCCGGTAACTTCACGAACAACTTTGATAACTTTAACTTTGTTAGGACCAACCTCTGTCAGTTCTACGTCAAACTCATCTTTCTCTTCTGCTGCTGCTGCACCATCACCTGCTGCTGCAACTACAACGCCTGCTGCTGCGGATACACCGAATTCTTCTTCGCAAGCTTTTACTAATTCATTTAACTCTAATACAGATAACTCTTTGATAGCTTCAATAAACTCAGCTGTTGTTAATTTTGCCATTTTTATTTACCTCCAATTTTTTGTTTTATTTTCGTTTGATTGTACGTCTGACTTTGTCAGCGTATTGAATTACTCTGCTGCTGCTCCACCCTGCTGTTCAGCAATCTGGTTAAGCACACGAGCGAAGTTTGTGATAGGAGACTGGATACTTCCAAGCAGTTTTCCAAGCAGTTCTTCTCTTGAAGGAACTTTGGAAAGTGCCTCGATTCCTGCCTTGTCGTAGTAAGCGTCTTCAACAACACCTGCTACTAATTCCAGAGTCGGAACATCCTTTGCGTATTTTGCAAGGATTCTTGCCGGAGCAGTTGCATCTTCCATACATACTGCCAAAGCGTTTGTTCCCTCTAAATGCTGGCATAATTCTTCACAAGGAGTTCCTTTGAAAGCAAAGTTCATCATTGTGTTTTTGTATACTTTGTAAGTAACACCAGCTTCTCTTAATTCCTTACGCATTTTTGTATCCTGCTCAACAGTGATACCTTTGTAGCTTACTAACACTACAGATGCGGCATCTTTAATACTGCTGGCAATCTCGTCTACGACCGGTTTTTTGAGTTCTACTTTTGCCATGAATTAGTGCACCTCCTTATTTTTTTAGGCTGCGCTGCTCATATATCGAAAGGTACTTCAACGATTAGTACGAAAAAAACCTCTCTGCATAGACAGAGAGGCTTCATCAATCCTAATAATTGCAAGAATGAATCTTTCCTCGGCAGGCGTTTTGTCCTTATGCCTAACGGCACCTGCTGTCTTCGGCAGCTATTCCTGTATTAAAATACCATGCAGGACAAGTATTGTCAAGCATTTTTTCAATTTTTTTATCTGCATCCTCATGTATCCTGTTCCACGAGAACTTCTTTTGCTGCCGCTTCCAATTTGCCGTCTTTTTTCTTTACCTCTGCTTTTTGTACTTCTGCCCGGATTTCCTGTTTTGCCGCTTCTGTTTTGATCTGGCTCTCCAGTACGCCTTTTACATCCTTCAGCGGCAGATATCCGTCCTCTTCCCTCTCAAGGCATTTCATGACCAGCATATTCTGCCCGGCTGCAAAAGGCTCACTTATCTCACCTGCCTGCATGCCGGCTGCCAGCATCCAGCGCAGACCGTACACGCCGCTTTTTCCCTCCTGGGTATCAAGGGAATTCATCTCCAGCTCATAAAAGCTGATATCAGGGAATGTTTCTGCCAGCTCTTCCTTCTCCATGCCGCTCTCCATAGCTTCGGCCGCATGCCGGAGTATTTCTGTGTTCTCTGCCTTTGTCTCTGCTGCCAGCACATTCACTTTATTTTCATACCGATAGCTTTCCAGGTTCTCATTGTATGCGGATTCCAGTTCCTTATCTGTGATAGTATGCTCTTTTTTCAGCGCCTCCGTCAGTTCTGATTCCAGTTCTGTATAGAAATACTGATAATAAGCTTCTTCCGTATAGGTGATAAGTCCATAGTTCACCTCACCGGAAGCTTCCTTCCGGCTGCGGGACGCATTCTCCTGCTCCATGGAATCCTTCAGCGATTCGTAATCTGCATCTACACGGATTCCCCGGGTCTCTGCCATGGATGCGATCACCTTGTCCCGTATCAGTTCCTCCTCTGCAAGACCCATGATCTCTTCTAAAGGTGTACTGCCATCTATCCTGCCGGTCCAGAAGTCCTTCCTGTTTGCCTCCTCTGTGGAATACCCGCTTTTCACCTGTGCCCGGAGTCTCTGCAGTATGAGCTGGTACTCTTCCCGTACAACGTCCTGACCGTTTACTTCCATCACGGTACGCATCTCTTCCGGCTTCTGAAATCTGATATAGATGATCAGACCTGCCAGCAGCAATAGAACCACTCCAAAAACAGCATTCACAATATATTTTTTCCGCATCTGTCGCTCCTGAAAATGGGAGCTGCCGAAACAGCCCCCATACATGTCTTTTAAATTCTGTATCTTAGTTTCTGTATTTCCGTTTCTTTCCGAAAATCACCACTGCTCCTCCTGATAATACCAGAAGTCCGGCCATAAGTGCAAGCGGTGTTTCATCGCCTGTCTTGGCACCGGAAGATTTTTTATTTCCGTTTGTTGTGGTGGTATTCTTCTTTTTGGTGCCGGGAGTGCTGGTTTTCTTCAGGTTCCTGACTGCTTTCTCCAAAGCCGCCTGCGCCTTGTCTACCTGAGACTGTGTTGCATCCTCATCCTCCAATACCGTCTTCGCTGCCTCCAGTGCCTTTTGGAAGTTCTTCCAGCTTGCACTTGTATAACTTCCCTGCTTGTCATCTTTATGCTTATCATAGAGTTTCTGCAGTTCTGTCTTATCAGCCTTTTTGGAATCCGTCTTCTCCTTCAGTCCCTTCACTGCGCTTTCAAGAGATGCGGCTGCCTCATTGATTTCTTTCTGGGTTGCAGAATCATCTTTCAGGACCTTATCCGCCTTTTTCAGGGCAGCGGTAAATGTTTTCCAGGACTCATCCGTATAATTGCCCTGCTTGTCATCCTTGTGGGCCTTATAGAGTTTTTCCAGAGCGGTTTTGTCGGCTTTGATCTCCGGATTTTCCTCAAGAGCCGCGATCGCAGATTTCAGGGCTTTCTCTGCATCGTTCACTGTATCCTGGTCCACATCATTGTCCAGAGCATTCTTTGCATCTTTCAGCGCGTCTGTAAATGTTTTCCAGGACTCATCCGTATAATTGCCCTGCTTGTCATCCTTGTGGGCTTTATAGAGTTTTTCCAGCGCCGTTTTATCGACTTTGACCTCCGGATTTTCCTCAAGAGCTGCAAATGCATCTTCCAGCGCTTTCTTAGCATCATTTACTGCTTCCTGGTCCACATCACTGTTTAAAGCTTCCTCGGCTGTTTTCAGCGCCTCTGTAAACACCTTCCAGCTTGCGTCCGTATAATTGCCCTGCTTTTTATCCTTGTAGGCATCATATACTTTCTGCAGTTCTTTTTTGTCTACAGCCGGAGCCGGTTCGTATTTCTCCAATGCATGAAACGCCTCTGTCAATGTATCTGCTGCTGCCTCGATGGAATCTTTTGTGGCATTTGCATTTACTTTCTCCAGTCTGGCAGCCAGAACCGCATTCCGGTACGCCTTCCAGGAGGCTTCTGTGTAATAGGACTCTTCCTCTGCAGGAGTAAGGGCCAGAGCTGTATCAATGGCGGTTGTATCCAGCTCTTCTTTTGCTATTGTATATCTCTCGTACAGGGAAACATCATCCAGCAGGACAGACGCCGCGTCACTGTTGACGCTGAGGCTTATCTTATTGTATTCCTTTGTGGTAAATGCAAGTTTTACCTTTCTCCATCCTTTATCGGAAGCTTCTGACTCGGGTTTGGCATTTCCAAGCTTGATGTCACCTGTATGAGTAACATTGTTATGATGTTTTGCCTCAATAGCAACTTTGTCAACATCGGAATCATTGCATTTTATCCAGGCTTCACATATATAATCTGTATCAGCCTTAACCGGAACTTCTCCGATTTCCGAGTACGCTGTACCCTGACTGGTCTTGTCCACCTTAAGACTCTGTTCACCACTGTGGGCATCCTCTTTTGTGACCCCTACACGGCTCTGCCATGCTCCCCAGTCGGTTTTTTCTCTCTCAAAGCCTGCATTATCTTTATCAGGATTATACTCTTTCAGGATATTGTCTGCTGAATCCGGAGTATTTTCTTTTATGTCAACCTTCTTTATCATGTCTTTCACTGCATTTTCCAGCTTCGCTGCATAGCTGTCGATCATATCCTGTGTCACAACAGGGCGTGCAAGTACCGTCTTCGCAGCTTCCAGAGCCTTCTGCATTGCGGTAAAACTGCCGGATTCAAAATCAGCTTCCCGGTATGCTTCTGCCATGGCTGTCAGGGCTTCCAGATATGTCTTGTCCACTTCCGGCCGCTCTGCTTCGCTTTCACCCTGGTATTCAAATGCACCCATATCCAAAACTGCTGTTCCGCTTTCTCCCGTATAAGGAGCGGGATTGCCTTCATAGTCCTTATTTTCAATGGTGATCTGTGTCGGTACCAGTTCATCTGCTACTTTCGGCATAGATTCCTGGGGAACCGGCATATAATCCATACCTGCATCAATACAGGGTGAGGTGGATTTAAGCTTGAATCCATCCGGACTTCCCAGGGTCACCGTATTGTCGGAAAAACTTCCTTCTGTATAGTTTGTCGGATCTGTAAACTGAGGATCTGCGATGACAGCACCCTGGTCCTCATCTACCGGATATATATCCGCAATACTTCCGTATACACAGTTATTGGCATAGGTAACACCGTCATTATTTACGAATTCATCACTGTCACCACAGAAGATATTGTTGTAGATATCCGTTCCGCTGGACGGTGGAGTTCCCCATGTTGCCTGCTCTACTGCATTTATCTTATACCCACGGTTCCAGTACATGGTGTTGTTGTAGAACTGGTTGCCGATACTTCCGTATTCACCGATACGCAGAATGCGGGCGCCGTCAAACAGGCCGTCATTTACACTGACATTGTACCTTGCAACTGCATTGACTGTGTAGTTCGGTCCCGGACAGGACATCCAGAAGCCGCCTTTGTTGTCATGACTGTAATTGTACTGATACATAACATTCTGGTTGCCATAGTCAAAATCAAATGCCATGCCATCCTGATAACTCTCCGTATGGGCCGCCTCATTGTACTGCATGGTCACATTATTGCAGTCCCACATCCAAATAGCCGCATGCGCAGGGTTTCTGCTGTAATCCCAGTCCTCGCTGGCGCTTTTTACGATCAGGTTCTTCTCTGCAACGCCGCCGTCTGCATTGATCAGGACGATGCCGTCACCGGCTACATCATAGACATAGTTCTCTGCCACATATACATTTGGCCATCCGACCCATCTTCCTTTTCCGGCTTCCTGTGAACCGCTGCCGCCGACTAATACTCTGGATGCCCAGGAGCTTTCCATATAAATAGCCTCATGGCAGACATTTTCCACCTTATTGCCAACGATAGTCAGGTCTGTAAAACTGGATTCAACCGCATCTCCGGTCACCAGGGCGATCACGCCGCCTGAGCCTTTCTGGGCACCGCCCTGCATGTAGCCGTTGACATCATGTACATAGTTATTTTTCACAACAACACCCGGCAGATCCCCTGCATCGTGGTTTTCCACAAGGATACCAGTGAGCAGATACCGGCTCTGTTTCTTATTGGCATTGTCTTTTACCAGGTCTGCCTCATCCGTCTCCCAGTTGGTCACTTCCAGGTTCTGGACTGTGATGTAACTGGAATTGTAAATGTGGACTGCTGCCACATCCTGCTTCGGTGCGTTCTTATTGGTCTGCCACGGATTACCGCTGCCGTTGATGACCGGATCTGCACCCTCGCCGTATCTGTCCACATATACGGGGTTCTCCGGAGTTCCTGCCGCCTCCTGCAGTTTAAGCTGCTCACCGTTCCATGTGCAGCCTGCTTTTAAAAGGAGTTTTCCCCCTGCCTGGAGACGGAGTCTCTTTACGTTCGCAAAGGTCTTCCATGCCTGCTCCGGTGAGGTTCCGGTATTGGAGTCATCCCCGCCAGCCGCATCAATATAGAAGGAATCGCTGCTTATGATCGGGGTATCCTCGTCCGGGATATCAGGAGTGTCAGGATTGTCCGTCTTTACGAGCCTGATATTTCTGGCCTTGGCAGTTCCTTTATCCAGCCAGACACTGATATTCTTTGAAGTTTCCCCTGCCGGCATCTGGAATTTAACAGAAATGGCCTCCCACTCATTTGTCTTTGTATTTTCCGCAAAAGACTTATCTGTCTTGTCTGTCCCTGGTTTCTTCTGGGCTATGGAAATGGCATTTGCAGTGTCCGCATACACCTCTCCGCTCAATTCATACCAGGCCCCCGGTTCCAGGCCGTTTACATCCCGGTTAATACCATTGGCTTCTTTGCCGGCATCAAATGCACTGTAGTTAACGCCATCCTCCTGCCCAATGGTGATCACTGCAGTATTCGGCCATTTTCCCCAGCCGTTTAACCCATCTGAGAAGTCACCGTTTGTCAGAAGATTGGTCTCCTCCTGTGACCCCTGCTGTTTCTCCAGGCTGCTGACAGTGTTCACCAGCTCTGCTGTAATGGCGTCCACTTCATCCTGGCCTTTCTGGGCTGCTTCATAGGAATTGGCATCTAAAAATGTCTTTGCCTCGTCTGTCTTGCTCTGAAGCGCTGCAAGAGATTCCGGTGTATAGATATCTGTCTGTCCCAGCTTCTCTTCCGCATCGGTGACTGCTGCATTCAGGTCAGACAGATTCGGTGCTTCATACAGTTTTACATCATCTGCAAAAGCATCGCCCGCGTTTGCGTTCAGCCAGGTATACACATTTGGTTTCCGGGCGCCTTCCCACATGGTAAAACGCACAGCAACTTTAACCCATTGGTTCACTTCACTCTGTGACTGTACGGCAAACTGCGGGTCACTGCCTTTTCCCTCATCCTCATGAAATCCTATAGAATAAGAACCCGGAACAGTCTGGTAAATCTGTGCTGTAAGCCAATAATCCTTTCCCGGTGTCAGTGCAATATCCTGTGTCACCTGTGAGCCGTTGCCCCTTGCATTTTCTTTCAGACAGAAGCTGCCCTCCGCAGGCTGGATAACATCGCTGCCAACCCGCTCCATGATGGCCCCTCCGTCCTGGCACCAGCCATTTCTTATCCATCCGTTTAAATCTTCTTCTTCAAATCCTCCATTTACAAGCAGGCCTGCTGTAGGTTCTGCTTTGACCGGCACAGCTATTGTTATATTCCCCATAATCATAGCTGCTGCCATCAGAATGGAAACTCCTGATTTCCATTTTTTCATCATTTTGACCTATTCCTCCTTCAATTTGAGTTTTTGTTTATTCACTTCTTAAAGTAGGCATCCCTCCTCTGCATCCTTTTACCGTCATTTGCACTGCTAACGGGGAAATTTATCCCATTTTTTATATAGTATCACAAGGGATGTATCTGTTTTTTTCAAATTCAACCATATTTTTAACAAATTCAACCATCTTTACTAAAATTTTATCCAATCCTTTTTTTATTAGAGTTAAACTTTTACGACCGTACACATAAACTAAAAGAAAAGGCCATTTTTATGAGTATACATGTTGTTTCCCAAGGCGAAACTATTGCCGACATCGCCGCAGAATACGGCGTATCCCCAAACCGTCTTTCCTTTGACAACCAGTTAAGCGAGCAGGACCATCTGGTGGCAGGCCAGGCTCTGCTTGTACTTCAGCCTGATGTGATCCACGAGACCGCCCGGGGAGAAACCATTCCCTCTATTGCAGCCCGGTATGGTGTCCATCCCCTGCAGATTGTGCGGAACAACCCCTTCCTCACCAGCCAGCCTTTTCTCAGACAAGGACAATATCTGGTCATCCTTTACCGGGGACAGTCTGACAGACCTCTGACGGCTGACGGATATGCTTATCCTTTTATCAATAAGAGGCTTCTGGGGGAGACGCTGCCCTACCTGGGATATCTGTCGATTTTCTCCTACGGTTTTACTGAATCCGGGGAACTGATCCCCATTGATGATGAGCCTCTTCTTGAGGCCGCAAGGGTATACGGAACAAAAAGTGTATTTGTTCTGACGCCTTTTTCGGAGGCAGGGACTTTTAACAGCAATCTTGTCACGGTCGCTGCTCAAAATATGGAGGTTCAGGAAAATCTTATAGATAATATACAGAGAACCGTACAGAGTAAGGGATATTCAGAAGTAGATGTGGATTTTGAATATATAAGGGCAGAGGACCGCCTTGCCCATGTGGAATTTGTCCGCAGACTGACACAGAGAATGAACGCCATCGACATTACCGTCTCCGTGGCCCTGGCCCCGAAAGTATCCGCAGATCAGCCGGGGCTGCTATATGAAGGAGTGGATTACAGGCTTCTGGGGGAAGCTGCCAACTCGGTACTGCTTATGACGTATGAATGGGGATACACCTACGGGCCGCCTATGGCCGTAGCTCCTATTCCATCTGTGAGACGTGTCCTTGAATACGCGGTGACAGAGATCCCTCCGGAGAAGATATCTATGGGCATACCAAATTACGGATATGACTGGCCTCTGCCCTTTGTCCGGGGCGAGACAGCCGCCGTGAGCATTGGCAACCAGGAAGCCGTGGCTATTGCTGCCGCCAACAACACGGTCATACAGTACGACGAAGTCTCGCAGGCACCGTTTTTTGAATATGAGGCCCAGGGCATATCCCATATTGTATGGTTCGAGGACGCGCGCAGCATCCTCGCCAAATTCCAACTGGTAAAGGAGTTCGGATTTCCCAGAGTGGATTACTGGCAGCTCATGCGGCCGTTCCGTCAAAACTGGCTGCTTCTCTGCACGGAATTCTCGCTGTCAAACCCGGCTTAAACAATTGCAGAGATACCGGCGGGCCGCCTGGGCAGATTGGAAGTACGGTGTTTTTCCCCCCAGAATATATCCGGCAGCCTCCTCCCACTCTTTCAGTGAGTATTCTTCTGAAGATATTCCGCATACGGCATCATAGATCTTCCCCCTGCTGATATAGCCGTGCAGATCCGACAGCATTGCTGTTCCGCTTTCCCTTGCCAGTCTGTCCAGTAAATTCTCCTTCACGCCCCGCACCTCCTCTGTCTTTCTTCATAAAAACCACATAATGGTGGTTATGTGGTCAAATGAACTTATGATTTCAACTTGAATACATAGCAATTTTATCATGCTTCCGTTTAAAATACAACATTTTATACGGGGTAAGATGAGAAAAGACACAGCGAATAAACCGGAGGCATCTCTGCGACAGCGCCGGTTTATTTCCTGTGTCTTTTTTCATGATTGTTATCTTTAGCGGGAGGCACAGAAGTCTGGATTTCAGATTTGTGACCACATAACCACCATTATGTGGTTTTTTATATTCTAAGAACTACAAGCCCCATTCTTTCTACTTGTTTTGCATGTTCCAATCCGCTTTCCATTGTATAAATGCGGGTAGTTGTCACGTTAGAATGTCCCAGAAGATCCGCAAGTCTGGACAGATCCTTTTCCATATGATAATAGGTTCTCGCAAACAGGTGCCGCAGATTATGAGGAAACACCTTCTCCGGTTCCACGCCGGCACTGCAACACAGGTTTTTCATATCTCTCCAGATATTGGAGCGGTCAAGAGGTTTTCTGTTTTTTGTGCGAAACACAACGCCTTCTTTGATTCCATGCTCCCGGCAGTATTCCTGCAGAGCTCGGCTTAATGCACCGGGCAGAAAAACCGTACGTTTCTTTCCTTTGCAGTCCACCACAGTCCGCCCGGTCCTGGCTGTTTCCAGCGTGATAAACTGCAGCTCCGAAACACGGATGCCCGTGGCACAGATTGTCTGCAGAATAAGGGCAAGACGGCAGTTCTGCTTTTCCTCGGCTGCTTTTACCAGACGGATGTACTCCTCCTTTGACAGCTCTTTCTCCGGTTTCGTAAATATCTCCCTCTGTATTTTCAGCGGTTTTACTCTGTACTGGGGATAACCAGCCCATTCCAGGAACCCATTCACTGCCGCCAGCATGGAATTTACACTGGCAGGAAGATACGTCTGTGTCAGCTTTTCTTTCCAGCACACCAGGCTCTCCTTTGTCACCGCTTCCCCCTGAAGAAAAATAAAGTAGGATTTCAGGTCACGCATATACTTTGTGATGGTATTTCTGCTTCTCTCTTCTTCCACCAGATAATTCTCATAGTCCCTCACAAGACCTGTTTTATCCAGCCTCAACATACCCGGTACATTTCCATACTCCATGATTTACCAACCTTTCTGTCACATTCCAAACCTTGCGTCAATATCTGTCACCTGTTATTGTACCGAACATCTGGTATATATATACATTTAATTTTTCTCCAAATGGCGCACGAATTCGATATTTGTTGTTGAAATGGTAAACGCAGCGAGATGATTACATGGTATAATAATAGTGGAAATTTATGTCTGGAGGTGTAGCACTTGAAAATTGCAATTGTAGATGACCAAAAAAAGGACCGGGAGGAGTTAACGGAAACTCTGATTCCCTATTTACATACATTAGATTTTGAAACAGAATTGTGCGAGTACGAAAGTGCCGAAGCGTTCCTGGCAGATTTTGAGAAGGATGAATTTGACATATGTTTTATGGACATTTACCTAAAGGGAATGGATGGAATGACTGCCGCCAGATTCATCGCCCGCAAAGATCCTAACTGTTTTATCATTTTCCTCACAACCAGTCCTGACTACATGGCTGAAGGATATGATGTGAGGGCATGGAGATATATTGTAAAACCCCTGCACAAGGATGCCGTCAGAAAAATACTGGAACCATGCATAGAACAAGTTGTGCTTTCCCGGCGCTACCTTCACGTAAAATCAGACAGACAGGAACTGGACATTCCCTATTCCAAAATTTATTATATTATCACTTCATGCAGAAACACGATCATTCATCTGAATGATATTCAGATCACAGTCTCATCCAGAACCTCATTTTCCGAGCTCACGGAGCCGCTGCTGAAAGACTATCGTTTCTTTTGCTGCAACAGGGGGATTCTGGTCAATCTTTCAAAAATAAAAAGTATGGACAAAGATACCCTCATCCTTATGAACGGAGAGCAGATACCTGTGAGCAGAAACAAAATCAGAGATACAAAATCCGCATATCTCCAGGTAGCCTTTGAACATATATAGGAGATACCTATGAAAAAAAAATATTTCTCTCTTCTCGCATATATTTTGTTTCTGACCGTCGTTTCCATTAACCCGGTACAGGCTGAACCCGCTGATATTGTACTGTATTCTTTTGACCCTCAGGACGATTATGACTGCTTCATGGAATATTCCTGCTATGCAGGCGAAGATATGTCCTACATAGCGGAAGAACTCTCAAATCTCAAAGTAAATGCCTGTACAAAAAATCCATTCTCTGCTTCTCCGGATACTGTATATTATCTGCAGGCAGACTGGTCTATAGAAGGACAGGCACAGACAGACACAGAATATGATAATATCCACTTTACACTAAGCAGCACACCCGGCAGGTATGAAATAACAGGGAAAGTTATCATTCCCCGTGGTTTCCGGCTTGCGGAAGACTTACAGCCGCCCACGGTCCGGCTTTACATCAACGTTCTGGCTGAAGAGGAAAAGAAGGAGATCACCAATCTGAACATATCATCCAACCTCACCGAGATACTGCATCCGGAAATTGTATATAAGGATAACGAAAATTATATGGATGATCTCTCTTCTTCGTTTTACAGTGATTGGATTGGCACTACATCTGATTTATCGCAGTTTGCCCTTCTGGATATAAACTGGGATTTCAGTTCAGTGGATATCAGCCATGAAGGAACTTACGAAGCCCGTCTGACCTTATCCATCAATGAGGAATTTGAAAACAGGTTTTATATCGCGGACGAAAATGCCTGCTATACCAAGACTATATATGTATCTGATGCAGAAAGCTGGAATTTTTATGTTACCATAATCAGTCCTGAATTTTTTTCCGCCGAACTTTCCAGAACCCCGGCTGTATGGTATGACCTGGAAGTCTACTGCCTCCAAAGCGAGAAACCGCTTGATAAAAACGCTGTCCGTTACAGTGAGTTTTCACTCTGTGACACCCCCGAATTTATAAGGTTAACTCCGGGCTATATCTCTTTTAAACGCAGCCAGCTTGATCTGAATACATATTATTATTTTTTCTTTAAGGCAGAAGGGGAATACAGCAATGTTATATGCATTCTGGATAACGGAACGAATCAGGTATTCTCTACTATGGAAGGCAACCGGGACGGCGGCGACTCTGCAGAGAGGCCGGATACCCCTGAAATTAATCAGCCTGTGCCTGACCCACCCGATACAGAGAATCTCCCTCAGGCACAGCCGGATACGGACATTCCCCCTCAGTCACAGCCGGATACGGACGGCACTCCTCAGCCACAGCCGGATACAGACACTCCTCCTCAGCCACAGCCGGATACGGGCACTCCTCCACAGCCGGATACGGACATTCCCATTCCGGACAGGCAGACAGATACCAGCGGCAGTGAGGATGGAACAGAACCGGATGATTCCTCATCAAATGGCAGCAAAGTACAGCCGGTCAAAGACAAAACGGCCCCTGCAGACAGAATGGCCGAATCGAAGAGCACCCAACAAAACACAAGCTCTGACTCCCCTTCAGAAAAAGCGGGAAAAGGCATAACCGGGATCTCAGGGACAAGATTGTCCTATCTGTATCAGGAATACGGGGATTACATTCCATTTTCAGCCCAAAATATAACAGTAAAAATCCCTTCCTCATTTTTAAAGGGATTAGATATGAAGGACTCTGATATCCTTACCGTAGACATCCAAAAATCGGATGACCTGTCCTTTCGACTGCGTATACTGGTAAACAGCAGGGAAGTATTTCCCCATACCGACATGAAGGTTACCGTACGGATCGGCAGCAGTCAGATGCCTGATACCCTGTTTTTTGAGGGAAAAGAAACCGATATTGAGATAACGGAAGTAAACGGTTACGCATCTTTTGAAATACAGACCTCCGGTTTCTACGAGTTAAAATATCAGGACGATCCCTCATTAAAGTGTCCTAAAAAAAGAAAGGCAGTTCCCGCCGTCATACTGCTGGTATCCGCCATAGTTATACTATCCGTTTATTTTCTGCATTCCAAAAGAAAGCAGGTGAAAAACAGAATATGAAGCTGCGCAAAAATCTAATACGTACTATTTCAGCCTTTTCCCTCAGTGTCATTTGTTTCTTTCTGTTCCTTTTCTTTCTCTATGAAAAGGACAATAAATATACAGACAGTTGTCTGCAGCCAATCAGCGGCATACTCTGTCCAGATGAGGAATCCCTGGAAAAAGACATCTTTTATCTCACAAATCAGTGGCAGTTTTATCCTGACGCGAGCCTGACACCCCGGGACTTTAAGCAGGGATTGCCTGATATGCCGATGGAATTTATCACAATAGGAAAATACAATGATTTTTCTCTGGGAGACAGGGACAGGTCACCATACGGGAGAGCCACATACCGGATGTCAGTGGAGCTTCCTCAGAAAAGCAGGGTATACTCCCTGTATCTGCCGGAAATCTTTTCCTCCTATCGGCTGTATGTCAACGGTACATTGCTTACTTCCATGGGAAACCCGGATTCAAAAGACAGAAAAACAGGAATACAATCCGTCTCCTTTTCTGCCCGGGGTTCTGTTGAAATACTGATTCAGGCTGCCAATTTCAGCCACTACTACAGTGGTATGACATACCCTCCCATTTTCGGACTGGAAAAGAATATATGGCGATATCAGTATACCCGGCTGTTCCTGCACAACGTAGTTATAATTCTTGTCTTTCTGCTGTGCCTGTTTTCTGCGTATTTCTTCCTGAAACTGCGGGACAAGAGAGCAGGGACTTTCTCTCTGATGGCTCTGTTGGTGACCGTTTACATTTCCTACCCGGTCTTCTATACATTTTTCAGCCCGGGCAATACTGTGTGGTACGGGCTGGAGCTGTTCACTACATATGCCATATATTTTTTATATGTTTATCTGCAGAATACTTTTTTAAACTGCCAGGCAAGGGGATATCGGATTTTCTCTGTGTTTCTGCTGCTGTTCAGCGCAACAGCCTTTCTATACGGCACATTTGGAAGCGCATTGCCTGCCGTACATGCTGCTTTCCCCTATGCTGTAACTGCTGTAAAGATTCTTGTATCTCTCTATCTGGCAGCTAATGTAGTGTATGCCGCAGTCTGTGGGGAGAATTTCTCTTTCTTTGTCCCTGCCCTGACCGGAATCGTATGCGTCTCCCTCTGGGCTGACCGCATTTTCCCTCTGTATGAGCCAAAATACGGAGGATTCTTTCCGGAATACTGCAGTCTGGCTGCCGTCACAGCCGGCGCCTTTTTCCTGTGGTCACAGCTCGCAGACGCTTACAGGCTGAATCATTTTTACGAAGAAGAAAGAAAGCGCCTGTCAACACAGGTGGCAGTGCAGAAGGCACACTACGGTGAACTGACCGAAAAGATAGAGGAATCTGCCAGGCAGAGACATGATATGCGCCACCATATGCTCACTCTGTATCAGTTTCTGGAAAAAGGCGAGGCGGAACAGGCCATGCATTATCTGGCAGGCTGCGATATCAACCAGGCAGCAGCAAACAGGGTAACCTACTGCAAAAATCCCATTGCCGATGCTCTGCTGCAGTATTATAAAAACATGTGCAGCCAAAATCACATTGCCTTTCTGGTCACCCTGGAAATGCCCCAGGACCTTCCCATTGAGGATATTGATATCTCAATTCTCTTTGGCAACCTTCTGGAAAACGCCTACGAATCCTGCCAGGAGTACCAGGGCGAACATCCGTTTATAAAAATAAGGGGAAAATACGGGGAGAACGGATTCCTTGTACGTTTTGAAAATACATTTTCTAATCCGCTAAAGGAAACGAATGGAAAGTTTTATTCAACAAAACATAACGGACCGGGAATCGGAACAGAATCGGTAAAGAAAGTAGTACAGCAGTACCAGGGGACTGTGGAGTTTGCCAGGGAGGGGCATGTCTTTCAGGTCTCCATCATACTGCCCATTTAAAAAAAGCAGACGGCCATTATTTCACAGGCCGCCTGCTTCAGTCACTCAACCATAACCGTCAGTTCATCATCTCCAAGGACTTCCCAGGTAAAGTTCTCATTTCTTCCTTCCACTCTGAGTTTAATGGCAGCGCCTGTCCTCTCCGCTCTTACTTCCATGACTGTACATCCTCTAACATCTGTAACAGAGGCCTCCGCCTTACTTCCCTCATCCGGAAAGTACAGAAGCAGGTTTACACCGTCTGCATAGTCGTAATCCGGCCTGTCACAGTTTCCACCCGCCGGAATAATACTGCCGGGACGTACAAGAAGGGGAAGGGTAAAGTAATCATGGCTTTCTTTCTGCCAGCCGCCGCCTGTCAGAGTCTTCCCTGTCAGTATATTTATCCAATTCCCTTTCGGAAGATAATATTCAACTTCCCCGGATTCCCTGAACACAGGTGCAACAAGAAGCGAGTCGCCCAGCATATACTGCTTATCCAGTGTTTCACAGCAGCGGTCCTCCGGAAATTCCAGGAACATCGGCCTCATCAAAGGGATTCCTTCCTCATGGGTTTTTACCGCCTGACTGTAAAGGTAGGGCATCAGCGCACATTTTAACTTAACAAATCTGCGCAGCACATCACACGCCTCCTGGTCAAACACCCAGGGAACCCGGTATGAGGAGGAACCGTGCAGACGGCTGTGTGTGCTCAAGAGTCCAAACTGGCACCAGCGCTTGTATATATCAGCGGAAGCTGTGTTTTCAAATCCGCTTATATCGTGGCTCCAGAATCCAAAACCGGCACACGCAAGGGAAAGGCCGCTGCGGATGGTCTCTGCCATGGACGGATATGACGCGGAACAGTCACCGCCCCAGTGTACAGGGAATTTCTGGCCTCCCACTGTAGCTGAACGGGCAAAAAGAACTGCCTCGCCCTCTCCTCTTTCCCTTACCAGCAGCTCAAATACTGCCCTGTTATATAAATAAGTATAATAATTATGCATTTTTACGGGATCTGAGCCGTCATGGTATACAATATCCCTGACGGGTATGCGCTCACCAAAATCCGTCTTAAAACAATCCACTCCCATGTCCAGCAGTTTCTTCAGTTTGCCCTGATACCAAGCCGCTGCGTCCGGATTGGTAAAATCCACAATTCCCATACCTGCCTGCCACATATCCGTCTGCCATACATCACCGTTCTTCTTTTTCAGAAGATATCCCTCCTTCATAGCCTCCTCAAACAGGGGGGATTTCTGGCCGATATAGGGGTTGATCCAGACACATATTCTGAGCCCTCTCTCATGGTACCGCTTAAGCATACCCTCCGGGTCCGGAAATGCAGCCGGATCCCAGGTGAAATTACACCATTCATAAGCCTCCATCCAGTAACAGTCAAAATGGAACACATGAAGGGGAATATCCCTGTCAGCCATTCCCTGTATAAAACTGCCGGTTGTCCCCTCATCATAATCTGTTGTAAAAGAGGTGGTAAGCCAGAGGCCAAAAGACCAGGCCGGAGGAAGTGCAGGTCTTCCCGTCAGTTTCGTGTACAGTGCCACCGTTCCTTTGGGGGTATGCCCGTTCACGATGTAATAAGCAAGCCGCTCGCCTTCCACGGAAAATTGTACTCTCTCCACCTTTTCACTTGCAATTTCATACGAGGCATCCCCCTCCTCGTCAAGAAGTACTCCATACCCCTTATTCGACAGATAAAAAGGGATATTCTTATAGGTGATCTCACTGGCTGTTCCGCCGTCCTCATTCCACATCTCTACACTCTGCCCGTTTTTTACAAACGGCGTAAATCGTTCTCCCAATCCGTAAATATATTCATCTACATCAAGGGCAAGCTGTTCAACCATATATACTCTGCCGTTGTTTTCATTCTTCATGTATGCCATATTTCTGAATCCTGTATTCGTCAGCTCCCTGTCACCGTCCAGAAAACGGATTCCCCAGGATTTCGGCCTTTTGTCTACAACAGCCCTGGTCCTGCCGCTTTGAAAACTTATGATATTCTCATCTTCCTCTATCACTACACGAGGAGCACACTGGACAGTTTCAGCAGATGGCCCTCTTGAGACCGTCCCCTCAAAGTGAGTAACCGAAACTTTTATGATATTCTCTGCAGGGCTTGTCAGACGAATGGTGAGAAGCCCCTGATTCAGACAGTCACCTCTGTCAGCAATGTGTCTGCCCGGAGCATAGATGACCAGTTCCCCATTCTTTACTTTATGTGAGGAATATTCTGCCGCGTAAAGCGGCGTGATTCCTTTTTTTACACACCAGTATCCGTCCGTAAATTTCATTTTCCGTCTCCTTAATTTCCGAATGACAGTTCCTCTGCGATTCTGCACAGTCTGTCATAACATCTGTCAAAAAACATCTGATAAGATTTGCAAAAGCAGTTCACAGCCTGTCCCTGTTCCTCCACACGATTTCTGCGGCAGCCGCCCCGGCACACAAAATAGTACCGGCAGTTTTTACACCGTGCATTTTGATTGCGGGAATTCTCCACAAACCCGGATACTGCTCTTTTTTCGTATATTTCCGCAAAGGAATTTTGATTGAGATTTCCAATGCCGTATCCATCCAGTACATAAAAATCACAGGGATATACGCTGCCGTCCGCCTCCACCACATTCTGCAGACCACAGACGCCGTTCTGTTCACATGCATCAGGATAGCTTCCCATTAATATAGCAATATAGTTTTCAAACTGACGTATATACGGTTGTCTTCCCTTTCGGTAATCCATATACCACAGCTCAAATAAATCTATCAGAAACCTGCCGTACACTTCAGGTTCCAGTCCATATTCACCGCCTCGTCCGTCATTTTCCAGGGAGTCCAAACATGCGATATACTGCTGGTAAGAAAAGCCCCATTTCCTGTACTGCTCATAAATCCTGGAGATTCTGGGCGCTGTTTTTTTGTTGACTACAGTCAGGACATTAAACTCCACATGATATGCCTTCAGCATCTGCGCTGCCTCAAATACTTTTGAAAATGTACCGTTTCCGTCTTTATTCCTTCTGCAGGAATCATGTGTGCATCGGATTCCGTCTATGGAAAGCCCTACAAGAAAATGGTTTTCATGGAGGAAACGGCACCAGGATTCATCCAGAACATATCCGTTGGTCTGCAGCGCGTTCTGAATCACCAAAGAATGCCTGTTATATTTTTTCTCAAGCCTTATCACATTTTCAAAAAATCCACGACCGGCAAGCGTCGGTTCTCCGCCCTGAAAGGCAAAGGTACATTGCCCTTCCGCGAATTCCAGTGATTTTCTGATCACATTTTCCAGGGTCTCCGGGGACATGAGCCCCAGATTCCCTTTCTCCCTGTGATTTATTTCATCCGTATAGAAGCAGTAGGTACATCTCATGTTACACAAACCTGACGCAGGCTTTATCATCACATTTAACGCAGGCACTTTTCTTTTCCCTCGCATTCACTCTTAATTTAAACGGTACGCCATCTCCATAGTGAACCGGACGCTCTCCCTGTCTGTTTCAGGGATTACAGTATCTATAAAACGTTCTATCACATTTCTGTCAATGGAGCGGATACCCCCTGCACTGCAGAATTCTTTGAACTGTTTTACCAGTTCCTCTTCCTTCATATAAGGTGAGGCTACATTTTTCAAAGCTGAGAACTGCCATTTTGCAGGTTCTTCCCACTGATACTCCTCCAGACCGCTCACGGGGTCGTAGGTTTCCTTCTCTTTTCTCATCTCAAGGACCATCTCTGCGGTGACACACTCCTCAACCGGAAATCCCATGCGGCAAAACTGTTCCTTCGGTGCATCATTCTCCTTCATAAGCCGTATCATCGCATTTATCAGCTCCGCCTCTTTATCCGGGTCATCCAGAGGATGCTTCTGTTCGGGATCATTTTCCAGATCAAACAAAAGGTCTCCGTACCGGAAGCAGGATGCCACCGCTCCCCATTCCTCAGAGGACGGAATCTCCAGAACCGGACAGCCTTTTGTAAAGGAGAATGGCTGTCTCAGCTTCATACCCTGCAGTTTCTCCGGTGCCATTCTGGAACGCATGACAGTGGGCATAAGTGTGTATTCCGCCAACGGCTGATTTTCCTTTTTTGCCGGCCCCCTCATGTAAATATACCTGCCGTCAGTGATGTTGATCATTGACCCAAAGAGGCCGAATATTCCGTATTTCCTTACAGGTTTATCCGTTTTGATCACATCTCTTAATGCAGAGCCCTGCATATCCTTTGGAATATCGGTTTGGAAATAATCCAGAAGTGTTGGGGCCAGATCAATATTCTGCACAAGAGACTGCCTGCGTTCTCCTTTCACACCGCTTCTTGGGTCCCATATGAAAAGAGGCGTCCTGGCCATCTCATTGTATAGAGGCATAACCCCCTTTGCCCACCAAAGATGTTCGCCCAACATAAACCCATGGTCTGTATTCACGATCAGCATGGTGTCATCCCACATCTCATATTCATCCATCAGATCAAGGACCAGGCCCAGATAATGGTCACACATACTCAGAAGCGCCCGATATTTATTGCGTACACCGGATACCACCTCTTTACTTTCTGTGACAGGACCGTAGGGTGGCCAGTCAAGAGGACACAGCTCCTCCCCCTCCATCCTGTAAAGTTCCTGATACTCTTCGGGTGAGAAGAAAGGTTCATGCGGGTCAAAGGTTTCAATCTGCAGAAACCAGTTGTCACAATCCTGATTCTCCCTGATAAATGCAAGGCCGTTTGAGAAGGTCTTCGCCTGCGGGAAATCCTTTTCTTCTTTTATATGTCTGCGGTTTGCACAGTCCTGACGCCTCATATTATTTCCAATGGGATCTCTTGGAAACGGCCCGAAAGACCCCGGGTGATCCTCTGCCCGCACTTTCAAGTCAGCTTTCCATGGATCTCCCTCCTGGCCTCTTGAGCACTCCCAGGAATTATAGCGCGTGTGGTAAGTAGCACCGCCATCCTCCCAGTAGTGCTGATGGTCTGATACCAGGTGGGTATAGATACCGTTCTTCTTCAGTATCTCCGGCATAGAATCATCAAAGGGTTCCAGAGGACACCATCCTCTGTGAAGAAAATTCAGTCTGCCTGTATGCAGTTCCCGTCTGGCCGGCATACACGGCAGGCTGCCCACATAGGAATTGTCAAATGTCACACACTTTTCCCCAAGGCGACGAAAATTGGGCATCTTCGTCAGTTCATTGCCGTAATTGGGAAGGAAATGACGGTTCAGAGAATCGTACATCACCATAATTGCTTTCATAATTCAGTCTCCTCTCAGTTCTTCATTCCGGATGATACGATTCCCTGCACAAAGTATTTCTGCGCGCAGGCATATACGATCACCATAGGTATTACTGTGATAATGGTAGCTGCCATCAGGTAGTTGTAATGGGTCATGGAACTGCCCCGGAACATCTGCAGTCCAAGCTGCACAGTCTTCATCTTCTCAGACTGGGTCATAATAAGCGGATAGAAAAAATCATTCCATGTGGCAACAGACTTCAGGATCGTCAGTGTTGCCAGTATAGTCTTGGAAAGAGGCAGGTAAATAACAAAATATGTCTTTATCACACCGCATCCGTCTATCCTGGCCGCATCGTCCAGAGATGTGGGGAATGTAGAGTAAAACTGTCTGCACAGAAAAATACCGAATGCCCCCGCCAAAAACGGCACGATCAGGGAACCATAAGTATCAAGAAGACCTGTCCCGCCCTGACCCAGAATGTTATTGCCTCCGAAAAGCGGAGCGGAGCGCATCATGACATACTGAGGTATGATAATGGACTGGGGAGAGACCATCATTCCCAGCAGAACACTCATAAACAAGAATTCCCTGCCCTTAAACTTCAGCCTTGCAAACGCATACCCTGCCATTGAGTTAAAGATCAGACTTCCCACCACAGTAACCGCGGTTATGAACAGGCTGTTCTTGAAATACTGGAACCAGTCCCCCATGGCAAATGCCTGCCGGAAGCTTTCAATATTGCCGAAACTCTCGGGAAGCCATTTGAAGCTTGCCATGGAAATCTCAGGATCTGTCTTAAATGCTGTCAGCACTGTAAAAATAATAGGCACCAGCGTGATGAGAACCCAAATAATCAAAACAGCATAGCTGATTCCTTTCACCAGATTTTCCTTTTTCTTTTTTCCCATATCAGCCAAGGTCATTCTCGTCACCTCCACCAAATCTCATATTAATCAGAGTGATCGCAAAGATTATCACCATAAGCACCACAGCCTGCGCGGAGGCATAACCCATTTTATAGTATTCAAAACCGTTTCTGTATATCTGATGTGCAATTGTCGTTGTGGAGTTCATAGGGCCTCCGTTTGTCACGATCAACACCTGTCCAAAGACCTGGAAAGAGTTGATGCACGCCATGACGAACACAAAAAAGGTCGTGGGCTTTAACATGGGAATTGTCACATGAATAAACTTTTCCCATGCAGTGGCCCCGTCAATGCTGGCTGCTTCATACAGGTAATCCGGTATGCCCTGCAGTCCGGACAGGAACAGGATCATGTTGTATCCGGTGGTGCTCCATATACTCATAATGGCTATGGAGATCATTGCCATGGAAGCACTGCTGATCCACGGCACAGCCTGCATTCCAAGGTCTTTCAGTACCTTATTGAGAATACCTGAGGTGGTATCGTACAGATACAGCCAGGCCATGGATACCGCTACCATGGAAAAGATATTGGGCAGATAGAAAAGCGTCCGCAGAAATCCTTTTCCTTTTAATTTCTGGTTCAGGAACATTGCCAGCGCAAGTCCCAGCAGCATAGCCGGGACAATCGCAAGCAAACAGTAAAACAGGGTATTTCCAACACTTTTTATAAAAATAGGGTCTTTTGTAAGCTGAATATAATTGCTGATTCCTACAAAATGGGCTTTGCTTAGGTTATAGTCTGTAAAAGACATGGCAATGGTCCAGATAACTGGAATCAGAACAAAAAACAGGTATATGAGATAACTGGGAGCGATCAGCAGATACGCCGCATTCTGCTGTTCCAGCTTTCCCCTCTTCTTTCCAATCCTCTTCATAATCATAGCCTCCTATTTACCGGCCTCCACAACTGCGTTCCACTGCGCTGCACTGTCCTTCAAAGTTGCCGCCGCATCTGTACCGTTAAACACGGATTCCATTGCTGGGCCTATATTAGACTGCGCCTCACCGAAATTGGGATGCATGGGTTTTCCGTAAGAAAATGATTTATCATATGAATATACAATATTCTCATAGTCCGGATTAATCTTAATATAATCCTCATTTAAGGACTTTCTTCCTGAATAGTGGCCTGCAATCTCAGCAAACTGTTTCAGAGATTCCTTTGAGAACATATGAAGGAGCATGTCTGCCGCCACATCGGGGTTTTTGGAGTTCGCATTTGCTGCCAGATAATCTCCGATCAGCAGTGTAGGCATTTCATTCTTTATACAGCCTATCTGTCCCGGGAAAGCACTGTCGTCTGTCACATATCCCTGGTTAGCATCAATCGCCATGGCTGCCACACCTGATGCCACACCTGTCGTACCTGCCGCGGCGTCCTGGAAGCATACATTTCCCGACTCATAAAGTTTGTTCATATACTCCATTGCCTGTATGCCCGCATCCTGGTCATAAACTGCCAGATAATCATCATCCCACAGCGCCGGTTCATCTGTAAACATTCCCATATAGGTAAAGAGCTCCTGTACTTCATCCGGGTCAATCTCCAAACCATAGGTCACAACATTGCCGCTGTCATCCCTGACTGTCATCTTTTCAACCAGTTTTTCAAAATCTTCGGGACTCTTAATATTAAGCTCCTCCTCTGTAACACCGTTCTGCTCAGCGATATCTTTTCTGTAGAAAACGGTTCTGTTGGACGGTTTGAATAAAGCATAGTAATCACCGTCGCGCTGACAGATCTCCAAGATATTTTCATAAAAATCGTCGTATCCGTCCCAGTCCTCCGGAAGATATTCACTCAGGTTCAGAAGGTTTCCCGCTCTCTGTACAGAACCAATCTGTCCGTATCCCAGCATAAAAATATCAGGACCGCTGGCACCTGCAAGGCCTGTATTCAGCTTTGTAAAGTAATCGCTCCATGGTATGTAAGTGAGCTGATAGTCCACATCTGCGTTCTCCTCACAGTATGCATCCAGAACTGTTTTGTATGCCTTGTCTGCATCGGCATCACCACTGCCTGCGATCCAGATATTCATGACTGTTTTTTCTGTCTCTTTCCCACCTTCGGTTTTTGCTTTGTCAGAACCCCCCTGACATCCGGTACACAGCATCATGGCAGCCATTCCCAATGCGATCAAACTTTTTTTCTTCATACTTTTTTCCTCTCCATTTACCATTATTTGGTTAAGCGCTTTCTCATTTAAATTTTATTAATATTTTTATATATGGCAGCAACTTCACAAGATTTCCCCTGTTTCATGTGGCAATTCCTTCCTTTTATCCACGAATCGTTGTAAAGAACACTGTCTTCGCTTTAGGTTAAGCGCTTTCTCATGGTGTTACCATACATCAATTTAGACAATTAGTCAATATATTCTTTTTATATTTTATTTTTTTATAATTTATGCACAAATACAGATATTGTTTTTTGTTAATAATGTTTTGATTCTTTTGCGTAACCGTTTACACAATTTTATTGACAAATAAGGCTTTCTCATTTAAAGTAATACTAACAAGATTTAACTGCCCGTGCCGCGGGCGGGGTATCAAAAGGAAAAGGATAAAAATATGGAATCTCAAAAGAACATAACGATATATGATATAGCACAGGCAACGAATCTGTCTATCGCTACCATTTCCAGGATAATTAATAAAAAGGGCCGTTATTCGGCAGAGACGGAGTCCAGGGTTATCAAGGCCATGGAGGAATTAGGCTATACCCCCAGCGCCAGCGCGCAGAGCCTGGCCTCCAACCAGACACATACCATCGGACTGGTTCTGCCGTTCTGGAGCATACAGCAGCCAAATGATGACTTTACCATTCAGTTTCTGAGCGGCGCCACGATTGCAGCCAATCACCTGAAATACGACCTTCTGCTGGACAACCGCTCTTTTGTTCCGTCAGCCTCTACCAGCCAGATCATAAAACGCCGGAGGGTTGATGGCTTTATCTTTGCATCAGTGGGAAACAGTTATCAGCACTTCATGGCAGAACTCATCGCAGCTGACTTCCCAACCATTTACACCGGAGTGCAGCTCCCCTTTGACAGGAACGGCAACAATGTCTACGGCGGACATGAAATATACAAACAGGATTTCCTGGAAATCTGTTATCAGAAGGGCTACCGCAACACAGCGCTGTTCACCAGCTACATGCAGGCACAGGAACTGCAGATGGTGGAGATCAGCCGGCAGATCGTGGAGGATTTCCGGCTTAAGAAGGGGCTTACTCAGGAGCAGTGCCGCTTTATCATGTATGATTATTACAATCCCAAAAGCTTCCAGTATGCGCTGGAAGAACTACTGACTCAGAAAAACCCTGTGGAGGCAATCTATCTGGATCAATTCCCCACCTGCAGCCAAGCCTATAGTATTATAAAAGCCATGGGGCTGCGCATCCCTGAAGACGTGGCTGTGGTGGCAACCAGCCACTACTCACGGGGAGGAGAAGAATTCTCTCCAAAACTGACCACTACCTATGTACATTCCTATGAAATGGGATACCGGGCAGTGGAACTGCTGGTCAACAAAATAGAAAAGAAGGGACTTGAGATCGAACATGATGTTCCCTACTCTTTCCTGTACAGGGAGAGCTTTTCCCCGTCGATAAAGACCCAGGGTCAATAAAAACAGGCCGCCGCATTGATTTCTCAATGCGGCGGCCTGTTTCATTTCATCTATTACTGAGCTAACTTAACCGGGTTAAGCTTAACGCTCGGTCCCATTGTGGAAGCGAGTGTTACACTCTTCAGGTACTGACCTTTCAGTGTGCTTGGCTTAGCCTTTGTGATAGCTCCCATGAGCGTCTGGAAGTTGTCCGCTAACTGCTCCTCTGTGAAAGAAGCTTTTCCGATTGGCACGTGAATGATATTTGTTTTATCAAGACGATATTCAATCTTACCAGCTTTGATATCCTGAACAGCTTTTGTTACGTCCATTGTTACGGTTCCGGCTTTCGGGTTTGGCATTAAGCCTTTCGGTCCGAGTACACGACCCAGACGTCCAACAACACCCATCATGTCCGGTGTAGCAACAACAACGTCGAAATCTAACCATCCTTCGTTCTGGATCTTCGGAATCAGTTCCTCTGCTCCAACATAGTCTGCACCTGCAGCCTGAGCCTCGTCAGCTTTGGCATTCTTTGCAAATACTAATACACGAACAGTTTTACCGGTTCCGTGCGGCAGTACAACCGCACCACGAATCTGCTGGTCTGCATGACGTCCGTCACAACCTGTTCTGATATGAGCTTCGATTGTTTCGTCAAATTTAGCTACTGCTGTTTTTTTAACTAAAGCGATAGCTTCTTCTGTATCATATAAGTTTGCGCGATCAACTGCTTTTGCAGCCTCTACATATTTCTTTCCGCGTTTCATATTAAATAACCTCCTAGTGGTAATTGCGGGAATGTCCCTCCCACGTTCGTTTCAATAGTTCAAAAGGCAAGGCCTGGCCTTATTCCTCTACAGTGATTCCCATACTTCTTGCAGTACCTGCGATCATGCTCATTGCTGCTTCTAAGGAACCTGCATTTAAGTCCGGCATTTTCATCTCTGCAATTTCCTGAACTTTCGCTTTGGAAATTGTAGCAACTTTAGTTTTGTTCGGTACACCTGAACCGGATTTCAGGTTGCAGGCTTTCTTTAACAGAACTGCTGCCGGCGGAGTTTTGGTTATAAAGCTGAAACTTCTGTCCGCATATACTGTGATAACAACCGGGATGATCAGATCACCCTTGTCTGCTGTTCTCGCATTGAATTCCTTTGTAAACTGTACAATGTTTACACCGTGCTGACCCAGAGCAGGTCCAACCGGTGGTGCTGGTGTTGCCTTTCCAGCAGGAATCTGTAATTTAATATAGCCTGTTACTTTCTTTGCCATTTTCGGCACCTCCTAATTATGTGGTAATGTCGGGGATTTCCCTCCCACGAGCCATGTGACGTATGGCCCTTTCATCTTCGTTACATTTTCTTAACTTCTGCGAAACTGATTTCAACTGGCGTTTCGCGGCCAAACAGCTCAACATTTATTGTTACAATCTGTTTTGCTTCATTGATGCTCTGGACAACGCCCACAGTATCTTTCCAAACACCGCCTGTAACAACAACACTGTCACCCTCTTCAAAGTCGATCTGGAGCGTTACGTTCTGGATACCCAGACGATCCATCTCTTCCTCTGTCAAAGGAACCGGTTTTGACCCCGGACCAACGAATCCTGTGACACCTCGTGTATTTCTGACAACATACCAGGTATCATCATTCATCACCATGTTAATAAGGACATAGCCCGGAAACATCTTCTTCTGCACCAGTTTTTTCTGGCCGTTTTTCATTTCCTCAACGTCCTCCATGGGAACACGGACTTCCAAAATCTGATCTTCCAGGTGTCTGTTTTCAATTGTCTTGTCAATGTTGGCTTTTACCTTGTTCTCATACCCTGAATAGGTATGCACAACATACCAATTTGTTTCTGACATAAAATCACCTTGTCCTTATTTGATTAATAGATTCAGAATCTGCAGGGCTCCGCTGTCAATCACGGCAATGAGCACTCCCAGAATGGCAGTGATCACCACAACCGCAACTGTCTGCTTTACCAGCGTCGGCCTGTCAGGCCAGATAATCTTCTTGAATTCAGCCTGAAGTCCTTTGGTCCAGTTCTTTTTAGGAGCTTTTACCTTCTTTTCTGCATCCATAGCTTCACCTCTCAAGCCAAATTATTTGGTTTCTTTGTGCATAGTGTGAGCCTTGCAGAACTTACAGTATTTTTTTGTCTCCATACGTTCCGGATGGTTCTTTTTTTCCTTTGTCATGTTGTAATTACGCTGTTTACATTCAGTACATGCCAATGTTATTTTTACGCGCACGACTTCTCCACCTCCATGTGTCTTTTATCTCCGGCAGATTCACGTCTCTGCCGCATGCAACGTTTCGGTTTCCTGCGACAAGATCCTATTTTCTGCCTGAAAATTAGGCACAAAAAAAAGACCTACTTCCACTGTCGCTTGTCCAGTTTAGCATAGAAATAGGTCTTTGTCAATTTATTTTTCTTTTGTTATCTCAACCCCCGGCCATTTTTTCGCCTTCATCATTCTTGATCTCCCAATGGATCAAAATCGTCAGGATTGCCCTCAGCACAATGATCCCCGCCACAATATAAATCTCGGACAGCTCCCTCACCACCACCGTGCGCAGGATCTCACTTCCCAGCTTGAACTCCAGCCCCATGGCAAGTCCTTTTGCAAGAAGCAGCTTTGTACCCGGGTCCCGCTTGACATAGTGGATTATCCCTCTGATCCCTGCAAATATAATAACTCCCACGCCGATATATTCAAATAACAGAATCGCCAGGTCCACGATTATACCCAGCACCTCTTCTAAAAACAGCATAGACTACCCTCTCTCGTCATTATGTAAACCATCTACATATGCCATCAACTCCCTCTCACTGGCAATATCGCCGTCAAAGGGATAGTTTTTTTCCACTTTCTCAAACAGCCGCTTCCATTTCTGTGCCGCTTCCCTGTCCTGATTCTGGATCAGATCATAGGCGTATTGGATACGCAGCACGGACGGCATTGAGAAGGAACGCTTCAAAAACTCCTGAATCCCGGTCTTCTCATACTCTCTGCTCAGTTCTTCTCCGGGGCCATCCAGCATAAGTCTGCAGAATATCATCTCCGCCTCCAGCATGGACCTCTGGATTCCTATAAGACCGGATGCATGCTCCAGCAGCCTTTCCCCTATTTTCAGGGCTGCGGGGAAGTCCTGCCTGTCAATATTCCGGCCGGCGGCAAATACACCAGTTGCCACACACAGGGCATTATCCCACAGCGCTTCCGGTACAGGTTCAAACCACTCCTGTGGCATATCCTTCAAGCGTACTCCCAATGTAAACTGTTCATTTATCTTTAGCTGCAGCCACAGACAGCGCACTGCCTCTTTATCCTTCCCCAGATGGAGCGCATTGTATCCATCATTGTTTATCCCGCCAAGCCGCATGGGCACTGCATTCATCAGTGCAAGAAAGACACCGACAACAGCAAATGCCATAAACAGGATCTGCAGATACCCGTGTCCGTCTGCTGCAAAACAGATCATTAAGGATATGGCAGCAGACAGCAGATTAAAAAGGCTTCCGCCCAGATTGTACAGCAGATACGGCATACTTCCATTCACCAAGTCAGGCGGTGCCAGAAGGCACTGTCCCCCTGTGCCCATAAGGGAATACCTGCCCCGCTTAATTCCGTCTCTTTTCTTAACCAGAATCACTTTTCCCACACGGAAGGAAGAAAACTTATATCCGCTCAGAAGCCCGCAGACCAGATGTCCCCCTTCATGTACGATCGTCTGCAGAAATGCTGCCGCATAAAGGCACAGGATTATCCACGCAAGACCTGCCAGAATTTCCGCAATCCTGACCTTTCCTCCATGCATTCTCTCCACAAACATCATGCCAAAGTACCCGCACGCTCCACCGATCACGGCTCCCACGATCATCTGCGGCCACAGTCTCTGTCTTTTCTTTTTTATTCTGCCCATAATCTGCTCATTCATCCTCCAAAAACAGCCTGTACGGCAAATACGCCCGGCTGTTGATCAATCTGCTGTCTCTTAATTTCTACAGTTACATATCATCTTACCCTGTATCCCGCCCACAACTTCAGGTGCTACGGCTAAAATATCGGACTGCAGGGCAGCCGAACCACTCCACATTTCTTTTATTTGTGGTAAATGCGGGCAAATTCTCTTACCTGCCGCTCCAGTTCCTCAAGTCCGTCCTCCACACTGCATTCCGGACTGTCATATTTATTCAGCAGAAAAAATATGGGGGCATAAAAATTAATTGCCATGGCCCTGGCATCCGCCTCTCGAAAGACTCCCTGACGTATCATTTCCTCAAACAAAACCGTCTGATAACGGATACTGTCCTCCATATAAATCTTCCTGTACACTGCCGCAATCTCCCTGTCCCTGTACTGCTCTATGGTGAGCATTCTGCGGAATCTGCCCGCAAAAGGGTCCTGCAGGTAAAACAGAAAGACCTTCCTGCTCAGCTCCACCAACTCCTCCACGCTTATGACGCCGTAGGCAAATGCTGCCGCCTCCACAGTGGTATCATCCGGAAGGCCAAACGTGTGGCTCATGGCCTCCATTCTTCTGGCCATCTCCTCCACAATGGTCTCAAAAATCTCCTTTTTGCTTTTAAAATGCTTATACAGGGAACTATCTTTGATTCCCACCGCATCCGCGATATTTTTTACACTGGTCCCCTGATACCCCCTGCTTGAAAAAAGTGTCAGGGCCTCCTCCACAATCCGCTCTTTAGTTGACATAACTTTGTTGTATCCCTTCCAGATATTTTTTCACAGTCTCTTCCTGTTCAAACAATGCACAGCCCCCTGTATGTATACCGGTGAGGTTTCCATCCTCCCGCAGTCTGCGAAACAACGGAGAACGCATGGCTTCCTTAAGGCTTACATCCTGCAGACTGGTGTCCGAATAGGGGAAGAAGGGACACGGTTCCGCCCCGCCCCGGGCATTGATATGGAAAAATCCCCGCCCCGCGGCAAGACACCCTCCGGATGCCCTCTCATCTCCCGGAAAAGAAATCAGAAGCATATCCCTCTGCGTCTCCCGCAGCGCATCCAGCCTGTCTGCCATATATACCCGATCCTCATCATCCGGTGCAAGACCTGCCGTATCTCTGTCCACAGGTACATATTCCACATAAATCACAGCTCTGCAGCCCAATAGGGAAAGTTTTTCAGAGAAAGTATCTGCAGTTACTTCCTCCATATTTTCTTTTGTCACCGTAACAGACACTCCATATAAGATATCCCGCGCCTTTAGCGCCTCCATGGTCTGCAGCAGACAGTCATAGATCCCGGCGCCTCTTCTGGCATTCGTCTTCTCTCTGTCCCCCTCAATGCTGAGAACCGGCAGAAGATTCCTGTTATCCGCAAATAGCTGCAGGCAGGCATCTCCCTCCGGGTCCGGCCCGCTTTTCCCGCTGTCCGGCAGAGTATTATTAATAATCATAGTACCATTGGTGAAAACAGGGAACAAGATATTTTTTCGCATTCCTGCTGCTTTCAGCACATCCGGCCTCATCAAAGGCTCCCCGCCTGCCAGCAGTATGAAGCCCACCCCCATATCCTCTGCCTGCGCAAAAATATCATCCCACTGTTCAGCGCGCATCCCATTATGCTCAGCCCCGCTGCCGCAGGAACGATTGGCCCATGCATAACAGCCTTTACAGCGGAGGTTGCACCGGCTGGTGATGCTGGCAATCAGAAACGGCGGGATATGCTCCCCATTTTTTTCAGCCTTCCTTCGTTTCCCCGCCGCCTGTCTGGCAGCCTGTGCATATTTCACCAGAAATACGGCGGATCTCGGATTTGTAAGAGACGCTTTCTTCATGCCTCTGATAATATTTTCCACCCCGCGGTTAAGATATTGTTCCAACTGTAATTTTTCCATACACTTCCCTCTCCCTTTCTCTGCATAGACTCTCTGCCCCTCAGGCTAGCAATCACTAGCTCTTTATCTCATTGTAGCTAGTATTCACTAGCTTGTCAAGCAAAATAAATCATGACTTCTTTGGAAATGAATGTTAAAATATAAGAATCACAGTAAATGACACCCGCATCCGCACGCATATGAAATGAGGAAACCTCTTTGAAAAATATACTGGAATTAAACCATGTAAAAAAAGAATACTCCGCCGACGGCCTGAAAACCCTGGCCGTGGACGATGTCAGTTTTTCTGTACCTGAGGGAAGTTTTATAGGGGTTATGGGGGCCTCCGGCTCCGGAAAATCCACACTGCTGAACCTTATCTCCACCATTGACCGGACCACCTCCGGCCGGATCATACTTGACGGTACAGACCTCTCCCAGATACACCCAAACCAAATGGCACAGTTCCGCAGAGAGCATCTGGGATTCATTTTCCAGGATTATAACCTGCTGGACACTCTGACCCTGCGGGAAAATATAGCGCTTGCCCTCACAATAAAAGAACTTCCCCGAGCAGAGATCACCAAAATCACATTGGAGACTGCAGCCAGACTGGAAATAGAAGATATCCTGGACAAGTTCCCCTGCCAGGTATCCGGCGGACAGCGGCAGAGATGCGCCTGTGCAAGGGCAGTCGCTGCCAGTCCCCGGCTCATACTGGCTGATGAGCCTACCGGTGCCCTGGATTCCCACTCTGCCAGGAACCTGATGGAGACCCTTGTGATGCTTAACAGGGAGTTTGGCGCCACAATCCTTATGGTCACCCATGACGCCTTCTCAGCCAGCTACTGCAAGACGATTCTGTTTATGAAGGATGGGAAGATTGTCCATTCCCTGGCGCACCAAAAACAGGACCAATGGGGTTATTTTATGGAAATATTAAATACCACTGCAAAAGTAATGGGGGATTCCGGATATGTATCTTAGACTTGCTCTCCGAAACGCCAGGCGTTCCGGCCATGATTATCTGATCTATATGACTACGCTTACTATTTTGATCGGGGTCATGATGTTGTCCAACCTCACTGCCGCTGCGGGAAAAATGGAGGCAGGCTTTGAGACGAGTTCTCTGCCGCTCATCATAACAGTCATTATCCTTCTTCTGCTGAATTACATGAATCGCTTTATTCTGAACCAGAGAGCACGGGAGTTTGCTGCCTATGCTCTGATGGGAATGGAAAAAAACAGATTGTCCTGGATGTACTTTACAGAATTTTTGTTTCTCGGACTGCTCTGTTTTATATTGGGACTTGCTGTGGGAATACTGTTATACTATGGGCTTTCCCTCCCCTTTTCCCGTTTCCTTGACAGATCACAGATAAACCTTATCCTGATTTTGCAGGCTGCTGCACAGACCGGTCTTTACTTTATGGCCATACAGGTTCTGTCCCTCCTGAACTGCCGGAGGATTATCAGCCGTCTGGAGATCATCCAGCTTATGACCGTTCAAAAGAAGAACCGGCAGGCCGCTGTCACCCGTTTCAGCAGAATATGGCCGGCAGCTTCGCTTATCAGCTTTCTTCTTTTCTGCTCTCTCGTGTCTGCCATTGCCTTTCTTCCGGGAAATGAAGGTATGGCGTTCGTTTCCTGCATCGCTCCGGTTATGCTGTTTTTCGTCTTTTCTTTTTATAAGGCGTCCTATATAAACGGCAATAAATACCGACAGCAGAAAAATGAACACTTGTACCACAAAAACCGGCTTTACACCGCAGCCCTGCTGCTTTCAGACAGCAGATCCGATATCCTTATAAACAGTGTCCTCTGCACCTGTCTGCTTTTCTCCTTTTCCTCTTTTCTATGCGGATGGGTCATGCTGCAGGCCAAGGATGCAGTTATGGATGCGGTCTCACAGAGATGGATGGGATTTCTTCAGATCTGCATGTGCTCTGCTTTTATTGTCATCTATTTTTCCGTTCTGTCTGTGCAGCAGATCGTAAGCATCCGCAAAGAGGCTCATGGGCTGCAGGTTCTGCAGTATCTGGGAAAAAACCGGCTCCAGGTGACAAGACTTATGGCCCTGCAGATCTGTCTGAAATTTTCCATCCCGCTCATTCCCTGGGCCATTCTGATGCTGCCTGCCGTTCTGCTGTCTGACCATAAATTAACCCTCGCTTTGAGGACACCGCATCTGGTGCTTCAGGGGGCTGTGGGGTTTCTGATCTGCTTTACCCTGCTTTATCTCCTGTATTTTTATCTGGTTTACCATACAAATATAAAGAATATTTCTTAGGAACAACATTAGAAATCCCGGGGTTCGCCGGCAGGAATACGGAACAGGCTGCTCCGTATCCATGCCCGGCAAAGCTCCGGGATACTGTTTTATTGATTGATAAATGCAGCGATGGTCTCTGTCACATCATCGGGGACATGTTTTGTTCCCTGATAGCTGGCAGGGCCGTCGTCATATCTGCCTTCTGTAAATAGATGGGTAAGTCCCGGGAAGGACACAAACTTCCAGTTAGCACTGCCCTCATAATTTTCTTTCCATATCTGAAAATCATCCATGGTCACCTGATAGTCTTCCTCACCCTGCAGGACAAGCACAGGAACGGTTATGTCTGCCGCTTCCTTTACGGCATCATAGTCCAGGAGACTCTTCATATAAGTCTGGGTCTGGCCCATGATCCTCTCATCCTCGGGCAGAGAATCTATATTCCTCATCTGTTCCACTGCTGCAAGCCCCTGTTCAAAAGCTGCCTTCTCCTGCTCGGTCGGCTCAGAGTTCAGGCTTTGAAGAAACTTATACTGCCTTTCCAGGGTATCCGCAAACCCTCTTGCCGGTCCGGCCATCATGATACAGCCGTCCGGCTGGCCTTCCTTTGCGATTGCCCCCATCATCTGGGCGCCCTGGCTGTGGCCAACCACATATACCTTTGAAACGCCTTCCTGTTCACGCAGCATCTTAACTGCCGCTGCAGCGTCATTTACCGTCTCATCGTATACGGTAAAATCATTATCCTCTGCTAATTCCTTTCCATACACATAAGAAATCTTATCATAACGGTATGAGGCGATTCCTCTCTCGGCAAGTCCCCATGCCAAATCCTGAAATGGCTTGATCTGCCCAAGCGCCTCATTCCTGTCGCCGCTGCCTGAGCCGTGTACGAATACCACAGCGGGATATTCTTTCAGATTTTTAGGTACCGCAAATGTTCCGGGCAGCGTGCGTCCTCCCGCTATACTCAGATCTATATCTGTCTCCGTCACATTTTCCGGTATGGATACCGCTTCTTTCTGTTCCTGATACGCACCTGTATGGACGCCTCCTATCCTGCCGTCCAGCACGGATATTACCATATTCAGCGGCTGTACGGTAAAATCGCAGGGAACCTGAATTGTATTATAACCGGCCTGCGGTTCCGACTCCCATGCAGGCTGAACCTCTTTCAGTTCGCCCACTGCATCCAGGGTACTCTGAAAAGCAGAAAGAATCTGACCACTATCCACAGCAGCTTTCATCTGATCCGTGTATTCATAATTGCCCTTGATATTCTCTTCACTGCCTGCAATTAAATCCTTCACAAATGCCTCGGCAGTCTCCAAAAGCTTCTGATCATCCGTCCGGGCATCTGCTTTATCCTGACTCTCTGCAGCCCCTTCTTTCTCATCCCCGGAACTGTTCCCGCCGGATGCTCCGTCCTCTTTTTCTGCAGTACTGTCTTCCTTCTGTGTATTCTCTTCCTTTTCCTCTGTGCCTTTGTCTTTCTCATTGCCCTTGCCGGAACAGCCTGCAAGCGCCGCCATAAGAGCAATACCCAGAATGGTTATGATCATTTTCTTTTTCATAGCGAAACCTCCTTACCACTGTCTGTTATTTTCTTTGTTGGCTTCACTATATCACACGGTCCCAAAATCACAACTGCCTTAACACAAGGTACAGAAAACAGAGAATAACGTAAGCTGCTGTAATCCGTGCCGGCAGAGGCTCACATTTTCTGTACCCTCTGTTCACTAAATTATTGGCAGTTCTCCCTACAGATTTGCACCGTTATTCCTGATTACTTCTGCATACCAGTTTGCAGAATCCTTTAATATACGTTCCTGTGTCTCAAAATCCACGTAAACCATACCAAACCTGTCGGAATATCCCTTTGCCCACTCAAAGTTATCAATCACGGACCAGGCAAAATAAGCATCCACCCTCACTCCATCCTCTATGGCGCGCCCAAGTTCCCGCAGATATCTATGGTAAAAATCAATCCGGCCCGGATCATGGACCTTACCGTCCAGGGACACCACATCCGCACAGCAGCATCCGTTTTCTGTGATGACGATAGGCTTCCGGTAGCGCTCATACAAAAACCGCGGGCCCCAGTAAAGAGACTCCGGAACCACAGGCCATCCATTGCCTGTCCTGGGGTAGCCTACAGGGCGCTCCACAGTCTCCCATCCGCCCTTTTTATCACTTTTTACCCTGTATCCATTGTAAATATTCTGTCCGTAGAAATCCAGCGGCTGATGCATCAGTTCCAGGTCCTCCGGTTTAAATTCCGGCATATCCTTCTCAAAAAGTTTCAGCCCATCCTCCGGATATCTGCCCAGCATGACCGGGTCACTCCACCAGCTCACGGACCACATATAATCCGGTTTATCCTCCACCGCGAAATAAGCTCTCCGTGCAGCCTCAATATCCTCCAGGGTGTCCGACGCAGGGATCACCGGATTGGAGGTAGGCGCATATCCGATCTGCGCATCCGGTACCAAGCTTCTGATGGCCTGTACCGCCTTGCCATGTGCCATCATCACATGGTGGGCCATTTCCAGTACACTGCGGCGGGACATAATGTTGCCGGGAGCGTGTTCTCCGCTCACGTGCCCCAATCCGACAAAACACTGCGGTTCATTGAAGGTCATGAAGAATTTGACCCTGTCACCGAATGCCCTGGCCGCCACTGCCGCATACTCTGCAAACCAATTGACGATTTCCGGGTTCTGCCAGCCGCCCATCCGGTGCAGAGCAAAGGGCAGATCCCAGTGAAACAGTGTCAGGCAGGGTTTAATATTGTACTTTAAAAGCTCATCGATCAATGCGTTGTAGAAGTCTATCCCGCTCTGATTAACCTCTCCTCTTCCCTCCGGCAGGATCCTGGACCATGCAATCGAAAAACGGTATGCCTGGATTCCCATATCCGCCATCATCTTTACGTCCTCCTTGTAGCGGTGATAATGGTCACAGGCCACATCTCCGTTATGCATGGAGAAGACTTTGCCCGGAGTCCTGCAGAAATCATCCCATACCGTGTACCCCCTGCCGTCTTCAAATGCACCGCCCTCTATCTGGTAAGAAGCGGTTGCTGTACCCCATAAAAAACTCTCTGGAAATCCCATAAAATATCCTCCTGTATATGCTGTTATATACTTCCATTCTAAGTGAAAAACCCTCTGTTTACAACTGTCCGTAGAAAAAGAGTCCGGAAAACCGGACTCCTGCGCCAAAGCGTCGGCAGTATTTAACTTCCGTACCCGCTTGGTCTTTATGTTTATATTTCTATCCCTGCCCGTCCAAAACGCAGCTTTACATAGGAAAGACTTTCCAGATAAGCCTCGTCTCCATCCAGGTGTTCAATGATCAGCGGCATATCCGGGTCCGCCTTACGCGCAAGGCCGGCGTACTTCTCCAAATTCAAACCGCCTCTGCCGCAGGCAGTTTCCCTGAACTGAAGGGTAAACTCCTGTCCAAGCGCCACATCCTTCAAATGACAGCTCCTGATGTACGGCCCAAGCTTACGGAAACACTCCTCCATAAACTCTTCGTGATAAAAATACCGTTCAGGTGTTGTGATCCAGTTGAACACATCCATATGCACGGCAAACCGCTCTCTGTCCACATCGTGAATCAGCTTTAAGTATTCATCCGGACCCATAGGGTACATCCAGGGCATCGGCTCAATCGTATAATAGGTATTTTTCGGATCTGCCGCATCTATAATATCCCGGATGCTCTTCACCACCAGTTCCCAGGTATCCTTTGTCAGATTCTCCTTATAGGGACCGTCCCACCGCTCTCCTCTGGAACCGGAGACGTTTACACAGCATCTGGCGCCAATCTTATCTGCCAGCTTTAACTGTTCCACACATCTTGTAAATGCTGCCTCCCTGACCTTGTCATCCGGGGAAATGGGGTTGCACCAGGCTCCCACCTCCGCGATCATCAGTCCGTACTCTTTGGCAGCCTCCGTGTATTGTTCCAAAAGTGCCCGGTCACAGGTATAGTCCACAGGAAAATTCACAGAAGTACATCCCATCCGGTGCATTTTTTCAGCCCATTCCCATGGACTTTTATGCTCCAGAGGGCTGGATAATCCCAGTCTCATCCGCATTTCCTCCCGATTATCTGTCGCTCTCCAGCAGTTCTACGATACATTTCAGGTCTTTATAAGCGTTCATGTAAGTATATCTTCCGCTGGCATCGCCGTATTCGCCCTTCTGCTCCAGAACCATGCCAAAATCCTCGCAGCGTTTTACCGCTTCCGGCATTTTCATTCCTTTGATATTGAATGCCACATGGTGGATGCCCTCACCGTGTTCGTTCAGGTAATTCCTCCATGTGGAGGGTGCTTCATTTGGCTGGATCAGTTCAAGCTGCAGTCCCGGTCCCACATCAAAAAATGCAAGATAACTGTTGGCCTCCGGTGCAGGCTGGCCCTTAAACTCCGTCTGTGTGGTCTCATATTCACCGCAGAGAGCTGCCTCCGGCTCCTCAACGCCTAAAAACTCTGCCCATTTCTTTTTCGTGGCGTTGATATCCTTTACAATAAACCCAACCTGACAAACTAAATCTGTACCTACTACTCCATTCATAATTCTTTCCTCACTTTACCTTTTTTGTTTTATATTCTTCCCACCGGTGTTCCGGTCCTCACAGGCTCCGGTCTCTCGCAGGCAGTTTTCATTTCATATACTTTTTTATCACGTGCTGATTCCATCATGCCTGTGATGGCCTCGATCACATGGCAGGCCATCTCTGCATTTACTCTGGGCTTTCTGCCGCTGACTATGGAATCTGCCAGATCCAGTACACCGATTCCCCTGGTATACTCACCTATATGGGGATACAGCTCGGGCAGCTCCACGCTGATATTCTGCCTGGCCTTTGTCTCTTCACTGTCATCATACAGCACATCCAGGGTCCTTTCTTTTCTGTAGACCTTTGGTCTGCCGCCGGACATATTGGGGTCCGGCACCTCCAGTGTTCCCTCCGTCCCGTATATCTCAAACATGGGCAGATTGGAATGCCAGATGTCAAAACTGATATTCATACTCACGATCACCCCGGACGCAAGCTCCGCGGTACCCGAATAATGGGTAGGCGTCTCCACCTGTATCTCCTGCCCTTTCAGCGGCCCGGCGTATATCCGCCTGACGGGAAATCCGGTGCCGGAAAATGCGCTGACACGTTTTACCGGTCCAAGCAGTGCTGCCAGTGCCGTAAAATAATACGGTCCCATATCATACAGAGGCCCTGCTCCCCGCCGGTAAAAATTACCGGGGGCCGGGTGCCAGGTCTCCACACCGTTTGACATCATATTGGCAGTCACATAGAGAGGCCGCCCAATCCATCCGTCATCCAGTATTTTCCTGCATGTCTGCAGGGAAGACCCCAGAAAAGTATCCGGAGCACTGCCCACCAGAAGTCCTTTTTCATCCGCCAGCGCCATGACCTCCCTGGCCCCGGCAACTGTTGGTGCAAATGGTTTCTCACAGAACACATGCTTTCCTGCCAGCAGAATTTTCTTATTCAGCTCCGTATGAAACTGCGGCGGAGTCAGGTTCACCACCAGCTCCACTTCCTCCATGGCAAGCATCTCCTCCACAGAGCAGCCTGCAGGTACCTGGTATTTCTCTGCATGGCTCCTTGCCAGCTCCACATTTACATCCGCGCAGGCTGCCAGATGCAGGGACGGATAAAAGCGCTTGATATCCCGGATATAGGTATTGCTGATGACTCCGCATCCGAGTATTCCCACATTTACATTTCTCATATTCGCTTCCTCACGATCTTGCACCTCAGTACGGCATTGGCTCACCCCTGTAGTTGATGAAGGGGACATCCATATCCGGTATCTGTTTCTTCCTGTCCAGAATGTCATACAGTCCTGCTGCTGACTCGGAAGGCGGAATCTGGGCATTTTCTTTTCCCATAATGGTGTCCATACGGCCCGGATGAATCATGTAGATCCGCATATGCCGGTCTGCCTGCTCCTCTGCCAGATAGTTCCGTACCTTCTGGGTGTACATATTTGCCGCATGCTTTGACACAGAATATGCCAGATAGTTGTAGCCCTGAGGACTCAGATGCCCTGCCTCAGATGTAATGTTCATGATACAGGCATCTTCGGACGCATACAGCAGGCGTATAAAATATTTGAGCACTATGGCAGTGCCTGTCACATTTACATCCAGTGTTTTTCTGAACTTCTCCACATCCAGGTCAGCAATGGCATCCCCGGGCATCACCATTTTTTCAAACAGTACCCCTGCGTTATTCACAAGGAAATCTATATGTCCGAATTCCTGCTGCACCTGTAACGCCGCTTTCTCTGTCATTTCCCGGTCCGTGACATCCATCTCCAGGATCCTCAGGCTGCCGGGATATTGCTCTTTTAATTTCAGCAGGCCACCGACTGAGGTTTCATCCCCGGTGTTTCTGCAGGCTGCCAGCATGGTGTGGCCGCGGCGCAGCCCTTCTTTTATCATCTCATAGCCCAACCCCCGGTTGGCGCCGGTCACTAATCCAATCATATTGCCTCCTAATAATCTGACTCTCCGAACCGGAAGACCTTGAACAGCACCAGGATGATCGCCAGTGCGATCAACAGCAGAATCCAGGCCATTGCGGACGCATATCCCATCTTAAAGTAAGAGAACGCGTTCTGATACAAATACAGGGAATAGAACATGGTCTGATTGTCCGGCCCGCCGCTGGTCATTATGTACGGCTCTGCAAACCACTGGAACACGGCAATGATCAGTGTCACCACATTATACAGAATAGTGGAGCGCAGAAGCGGTATGGTAACGGACATAGTCTGGCGGAAAAATCCTGCCCCGTCCAGAGCTGCTGACTCATAAAGACTGTCCGGTATATCCTGCAGTCCTGCCAGATAGATGATGATGGCATTGCCGCAGGTCCACACCATCATGATGATCAAAGCCGGCTTTGACCAGAACATGCTGGAAAGCCATCCCGGCCCCTGGATGCCAATGTACCCCAGCAGACGGTTGACAATACCTGTCTCCGGCTGCATAACCCAGATCCACAGAAGACACGCTACAACTGTGGGCACCAGTGTGGGGATAAAGAAGATCACACGGAAAGGACCGGTATACTTTAACTTTTTATTGTTGAGGATAATAGACACTGCCACCGCAATGAACGTGGTAATCGGTACTCCGAAGATAACCATATACACGGTATTGCTCAATGCCTTTAAAAATGTCTTGTCCTGAAACAGTGCCTTATAATTCCCAAGCCCGATGAAAACAGGTTCCTTGATGACCTGGTAATCACACAGGGAATAGTACAGGGAGGAGCAGATCGGGTACAAGGTAAACACCAGAAAACCGATGATCCACGGAGAGACGAACAGCAGACCATGAATGGCTTCTTTTTTTCTCATATTCATTTTCTTCATTGTTCCGCCTCCTTAACCTTTGATTCCCGACATTGCGATACCCTGGATGAAATACTTCTGCATCACAAAGAAAAGAATGAGTACAGGAAGAATCATCACAGCGCCCAGTGCCAGCAGCAGACTCCAGTTGGGGTCCAGATTGGATTTCAGCATGGAAGCTGCCAGGGAGAGTGTATAAAGTTCATCCTTCCCAAGAAATACCAGAGGTCCCAGGAAGTCATTCCAGGAGCGGATAAATGCAAAGATCGCAACTGTTGTCAGAGCCGGCTTCGCCATAGGAATGACCAGCCTTGAAAAAATGGTGAACTCCCCGGCCCCATCTATCCTGGCAGCCTCTGAGATATCCTGGGGAATACCTGTGAAAAACTGGCGCAGCAGAAAGATGAAGAACGGATTTCCAAAAAAGCAGGTAACCGTAAGAGGAAGGAAGGTTCCGATCCACTTCATTTTCGTGAACATCAGGAACAGAGGGACCAGTGTGACCTGATAAGGAAGGATCATAGTGATCAGCACCAGGATAAACACTTTGTCACGTCCCGGCCAGCGCAGCCTGGCAAAACCGTAAGCCACCAGGGAACAGGACAGCAGGGAACCGACAATATTACATACTACGATGATCATTGTGTTCTTTAAATATTTAAAAAAGGGAATGGACGAAAACATGTTGATAAAATTCCCGAACTGGAACTTATCCGGCAGCCATTTAAAGGGCACGCGGAACAGTTCGCTCTCCGCCTTAAAGGAACCCATAAACAGATAAAATATGGGCAGAATAAACAGAATCGCCAGGACGATTAAAAACGCATACAGAAATATGACTTCCAGGCTGGGAATTTTCCCTTGTTTTCTCTTCCTCTGTGGTTTAGCCATCTCAAATCTCCTTTCTCCCCGGCAGGAGTGCCCCGCACAGCAGCAAAACTGCTGTACGGGAATTCCCGCGGGATTTTATGCCGCCTATTCGGCGTTATCCAGTTCCGTCTGATACTTATCCTGAAGTTTCTGCAGTTCACCCTGAATGTCCGTAATATTACCGTAAATCACACCTTCACGGAACGTTACGAATGCTTTTGCAAGTTCTGCGGAGCAGGAGCAGAGTGCCGGGATTCCGTTTTCCGGTGAATTGGCAAGTTCTCTCTCCAGTTTATACATTTCATCTCCGTCTTTTGTCAGACTTACATTGTCAAACTCAGCATCACTTGTGGGAATACTTCTCCACTGCGCAAAGTTATCCTCATTGACTGCACCTGACATACAGAATTTGATAAACAGTGCTGCCAGTTCAGGATTCTGGGAACCTTTCGGAACCGCAAACACATTTGTCTGGAATGTGGTGCTGTCCGCACGTCCGCCTTCCGGTACCGGAACTGCGCATACTTCATAGTTTACATCAGGAGCGTACACACGCAGTGCATTGGAGAACCAGTTGCCTGTGATAGTCATACCGACTTTTCCTGTCATAAAAGCATGGTCAGGTGAGAACATTCCGCCAAGACCTGAGGTGAAGGAGGAAATCCTTTCCGGATCATATTTCTCGCCGTAGGACTGCAGCCATTCCATACAGGATACCATCTGCGGGGAGGTAAGGTTTAATTTGTTTGTATCCGCATCATACACATCAGCTCCGAAGAAGAAGGGAAGGGTAAATGCGTCATCCTTCAGATCCAGCCACGGGATCAGACCAAATCTGGCATAGCTTCCGTCGTCGTTCTGAATGGTCATGGCCTCCGCCCACTGATCTAATTCGTCCAGGGTCTTCGGCGGATTCTCCGGGTCAAGCCCTGCTTCTTTTGCTATATCAGGATTGTAGTATAAAAGCATAACATTCGTATCCTGAGGAATCAGGTATGGCTCATCCTTGTAGTAAATTACATCCTTACAGCCGTCAAAAAAGTTGTCCACATTCAGGTTTACCTGTTCCAGATAAGGCTCAAGCATCTCAAAGCTGCCGTTGGCCGCATAGGAATATGCCGCTGTCGCATTATCGCATATTACCAGGTCAGGTGCCTGGCCTCCGGCGATCGCAGAGAGGAGCTTGCCGTTGTTAATGCCTGCGCCGTCAGGTACGAACTGTACGTTGCATTTGATACCTTTATCTTTATATAATTCATTGAATGCATCCACGCGGCTCTGGTCCCAGACCTGGGAATCCCCGGTAAATGCCGACCAATATGTAAATTCACCTGTCAGATCCGTATCCTCGGCCTCCAGCCCCATGGACTTTAATTCCTCTGCAGACATCTTTACGGATTCCTGCGCCTCTGTGGTTTCCCTTTTTTCTTCCGTCTTATTTTCCTCTGTCCCCGTGGTGGACGTGTCCCCCGATGCAGAGCTGCTGTCTCCGCCGCATCCGGCCAGTGTACCTGCTGCCATACATAACGTTAAGAATGCTGCTACTAATTTTTTCTTCATACGTTTCTCCTTTCCTGCTTTACCCTCTATACCTTATTTTTTCGGTTCGTATTTCACCTGTACAAATGTCCCCAGTTTTTCTTTGCTGTCAAAGACTGTGTAATTTCCGCCCTCATATTCCCCGTAATGGCGGATTGGCATATCGTTTTCCTCAAAGTATTTTACTGCCGCGTCTCTGTCATCTGTCATAAACGCAATATGGTGGATACCGTCACCGTTTTTCTCCAGGAAATCCTTCCAGGAACTCGGTTCCTCATCAGGCTCTGTAAGCTCCAGAACTACCTGGCCCAGATTAAATACCGCAAGTTTTGCTCTTGTTTTGCTGGGCATCCCCTTGAATTGTGTGTGTGCCACGGATTCCTCGGGAACCCGGAATATCTCCGGCTTCGGAACGCCGAAAAGTTTTGCGTACTCCTCTGTTGTCTTTTCCAGGTCTTTCACCACCAGGGCTACCTGGCAGATCGTCTTGCCATCAATTACTCCCATGAATAAATCCTTTCTTTGCTTGTATTCGTTTTAACCTTCACGCGCTTCGGTTTCGATATGTTTACTATAGCATTGAAGCAGAGTGTTTTCTATTAATTTATTGCTATATAGTCACTATTTATTGCTTTATATTTTGAAGTAATGCAAATTATCAATATGCAATTAGCACATTCTCACACATTAACTGTGGCATTTTTGTGTAATATGCACATTTATTTATCGCAATATTTAACCTATAATATCTAGTATAAGAATCTATTGTGTGTGTTTGTTAAAATTTGTCTATTTAATTATCATTTGCAATATTTTATTATGCTTTTTTACAATTAAAATCATAAGGAGTAATTTGTTATGATCAAAGCCGATTTATCAGAACCTATGTACTTTGAACATGATATGTCCATCAATGTATCCTATGGACATTACTATTCCCGCTTTCCCATGCACTGGCACAGCTTTATGGAGATTGTGGCACCGCTGTCCAATGACATGTCTATCACCCTTGGAAATGAAACATATGCACTCACGGAAAACCAGTTTGCCCTGGTACCTCCCCGCAGCCTGCACTCTCTGACAAAAAATAGTACGGTACCCTGTCTGGTCCTGCAATTTTCCAATATGCTGCTGCCTCAGCTCCATGATTTCATCATCCACAGACAGCTCCTCTGCTGCCAGCCTGTCATTGACGTGACGGACGCTGTACCATTTAGCGACAATCCGCTGGAAACACTTATAAAGATCAAGGGACTGTTCTACAGCGATATCAGCTTCAAGGAAATGCGCATGTATGAAGAACTTCTCCATTTTTTCATTGTGATAGGGGAACATAATTATCAGATCAAGAATTCACTCTCTGCCCAGAAAACACCGCAGCAGAAAGCATACGACAGAAAATTCGATGCGGTTACAGAATACATAAAAGAACATTATACAGAACAAATCAGCCTGGAAGACCTGGCTGCCTTTGCCGGATTCAGCAAATACCATTTTTCAAGGATTTTCAAGGAATATTACCAGATGTCCCTGCCTGAATATATTACATCCCTGCGGGTATCACGCGCAACGGAACTCCTGGAGAATCCGGACCTGTCCATTATGGATGTTGCGCTGCAGTCGGGTTTTTCCAGTCTGCCGTCTTTTAACAGAACATTTAAACAGATCAATAACTGCACGCCATCCCAATTCAGGAAGATGTTTGATCATTTTCCCGGATAGGAATTGCAAAGTATGTCTTTACAAACATGCAAATACATGATATATTGAAAATATAAAGGACAGCCGCCCACAAGGTGAGTTGACCGTTATGATGAGAAGAAAGACCACCCGTCCACTGGCCAAAGTTTCAGGGTGGTTTTTCTATGTAGATTACTTACAAAACATAAATATGAATGTAAGTAATGCCAATAGGAACAGACCAAAGGTCATTATATCCTGAAAATCGAAATGATTTTTCATAGACATCACCCCCATTCTATAGAACAGAGGCCACCCCACCCTGCAACACGGCTATCCGTCTTTACATTATAGCATTCACTTATAGCATAAGCAATCTGTAATTTTGCACAAAAAGCAACCGGAAGAAGGATTAACGTCCCATCTTCCGGTCTTTAGGAAAATCTTATCTACACCGAACTCGTATAGAAAGGTAAATTATTTTCTCGGATAAAAATTGCAAAGTATATCTTTACAAATATGCGAATGCATGATATATTAAAAATATAAAGGACAGCCGCCCACAAGGTGAGTTGACCATCATAAGATATAGAGAGACCACCCTTCGACCGGTCAAAGTTTCAGGGTGGTTTTTCTATGTAGATTACTTACAAAACATAAATATGAATGTAAGTAATGCCAATAGGAACAGACCAAAGGTCATTATATCCTGAAAAAAAACCAGAAAAAGGACTAGATTCCTTTTTCCGGTTTTTCATATTTTTATATCAACTTACTCAATTCCCATCAGATCACACAGTGACAGAATATAAATCCTTCCCGCATTCACCGCATCCTCAATATCCACATTCTCATTATAAGAATGGATACCTTCCGTATTGGACGGACCATACTGAATGGTTGGAATGCCCTGTGCGCGGTACTCTCTGGCATCGCTGGATGCCCACTGGTAAGCCGGGATCACGTCGATTCCCCACAGTGCCTCTGCATTTTTCTTCACTGTCTGGACAATGGCTGCATCCTCATCTGTGTAGTTTCCTTCACTCTTCCACTGCGCTTCGTACTCAATGCCTGTCTCACCGCTCTCACGGATGATAGTGCGCACCATCTCTTCAATCTCCTCATGGTCCACACCGATAGGCAGACGTACATCCACGATTGCCTCACAGTAATCCGGAACCATATTCGGGCGTGTTCCGCCCTGAATCACGCCGACATTGGCGGAAACATGGCTGATCACCTCACCGATTCCCGGCTCGCCGATCTCCTGCTGCGCGATGAGCTTGGAGTTCTCCAGGGCATGAGCCTGGCTGTCCTTGAAATGGCCTTCAATCTTTGTCAGACCCTGCAGCTTATCCAGAACCTTGGAAAGCTTGATGATGGCATTTTCCCCTTTAAATCCGCCCAGGCTTCCGTGTGCAGATTTGCCGTAGGCCTTCATGATCAGGGTCAGACCACCCTTCTGGCCGATTTCAATGGTATTGTTGGATGTCGGCTCTGCGATCAGGCAGGCATTTGCATCCTTGGCATAGCCATTTTCACACAGCCATTTAGAACCGTATTCTCCGCCGCTCTCCTCATCGGATACAATGTGCAGACGGACATTTCCGTTTAAAGGAGCACCTGACTCTGTAAGGATCTTCATGGCAAACAGAAGGCCGGCCACACCGGCTTTCATGTCGGAAGTTCCTCTTCCCAGAATCAGCTTGTCTGTCACTTCACCGGAGAAGGGATCAAAGTCCCACTGTTCTCTGTCGCCGGCAGGAACCACGTCCACATGTCCGTTTAAGATCACGCTGAAGCCGTCCTCTTTGCCGATTTTCGCAAGTACACACGGGAAATCAGGATGCGCGGCAACTTCCTCGCTGTCAATACCTGCCTCTTTCAGGTAATTCTTAACAAAGTCTACAACTTCTCTCTGTGTTCCTGTAGGATTTTCACTTGGGATCCGGATCAGGTCAGAAACCAGTTTAATAAAATCATCTGTCTGGCTTTCAGCCAGTTTCAGGATCTCTGCTCTTGTAATATTACTCATTTTCGCTCACACTTTCTTGTCAAATGCAGTAATCCGGCTCATTTGCCAAACCACTGCTGTCAAATGATATCCATTTTATTTCTCATCATACAGGAAGCAGGCAACCTGATGGCCCTCTCCCTGATTCATCAGCTTAGGTGTTTCTTTACGGCAACGCTCCATGCACTGCGGACATCTGCCTGCCAGCGGACAGCCTATCTGTTCTCCGATAGGACTGGGGATATCTCCCTTTAAGACGATTCTCTCTTTCTTTACAAAAGGAGATTCCGTGGGAATCGCGGACAGCAGTGCCTTTGTATAGGGATGCAGCGGGTTGTCGTACAGTTTATCCGCGTCACACAATTCCACGATCCTTCCCAGATACATAATGGCGATCCTGTCACTTACATGCTTGATGACACCCAGGTCATGGGAGATAAACACATAGGTCAGGTTATATTCCTTCTGCAGACGGTTAAACAGGTTCAGCACCTGGGCCTGGATAGATACGTCCAGTGCGGAAACCGGCTCATCGCAGATGATCAGCTTGGGATTCAGGGCAAGGGCGCGGGCAACATTGATACGCTGCCTCTGGCCGCCTGAAAACTCATGAGGGAAACGGTTTACGTGCTGTACATCAAGGCCGACCTCACGCATGAGGCCCAGCACCTTGTCATCCCTTTTCTTCTTGTCCGGCTCCAGCTTGTGTACCACAAGAGGCTCCGCAATGATCTTCGCCGCTGTTTTTCTGGGGTCCAGGGAAGAATAGGGGTCCTGGAATACCATCTGGATATCCCTCTTTAAATCCTTCAGCTCTTTCCCCTGTAAGGAGAAAATGTCTCTGCCATTGTACTCCACACTTCCGGAAGTGGCTTTGTGAAGCTGGATGAGAGTCTTTCCAAATGTGGATTTACCGCATCCTGATTCTCCGATGATACCCAGTGTCTCACCCTCATAGATATCCACGGAAACGTCATTGACCGCGTGGAGGATCTGGGGCTGCTCACCGAATTTACTGGCTTTTATCTTAAATTCTTTGGTCAGATTCCTGACCTTCATAAGAACCTTTTTCTCATCCTTCATTTTCTTCGTTCACTTCCCCTCTGACTAATTTGTTCTCCAGATTCTGCCTGTGACATGCCACAAAATGACCCGGCTCCACTTCAACGAGAGGCGGAACCTCAGCACGGCATTTTTCCGTCACATACGGGCAGCGGTTGTAGAAATTACAGCATTTACCTGTCAGACGCAGATCAGGCGGTGTACCCGGAATGGTGTTCAGCATACCCTTGTTCTCGTCAGAGAGCTTTGGCATGGAATCCAGAAGTCCCCATGTATACGGGTGCAGGGGTTTGGAGTACAGCTCCTTGGTGGTTGCGTACTCAACAGTATTGCCTGCGTACAGGACCATAACGGTATCGCACATCTCCCACACAACGCCCAGGTTATGGGTAATCAGCAGAATGGAGGTATTGTACTCATCCTGCAGCTCTTTTAACAGGGCCAGCACCTGTGCCTGAACGGTAACGTCAAGGGCAGTGGTAGGCTCATCGGCGATAACCAGCTTCGGCTTGCAGCACACAGCCATAGCGATGATGACACGCTGGCACATACCGCCGGACAGCTCGTAAGGATATGCCTCCATACGTTTTTCCGGCTGGGGGATGCCCACTTTATTCAGGGCTTCCACTGCCATATTCCAGGCTGTTTTCTTATCCACATCCTGATGGGCACAGATCATCTCAACCATCTGGTTTCCAATCTTAAATACAGGGTCCAGACTTGTCATAGGATCCTGGAAGATAACTGCTATATCCTTGCCGCGGAAGTCCAGAAGCTCTTTTTTATTAAGCTTCAGCACATCCTTGCCGTCAAAGTTGATCTCACCGCCCACGATCTTTCCGGTACGCGGCGGGAGCAGACGTATGATGGATGAGGAGCTTACACTCTTTCCTGAGCCGGATTCTCCCACGATTCCCATGGTCTCACCTTTTTTCAACTCAAAACTGACACCATCCACCGCTTTTGACACGCCGCTTGCAAGGAAAAAATATGTCTTCAAATCTTTTACTGTCAGTAAGGTATCACTCATAATAACTCCTCATCTATTCGTATTTTTCCTTCATTTCCTTAAAGTCTCTTCTGATCGCCTCCAAAAGTTCCGGATTCGTCAGAACATCCACTGCCGTCATTGCCATAGCCTTGGAGCCAACAGCGATCGTCTTGTGTCCGGCCTCGCTGTAGCAGGCATCCTCAAACTCTTTTGTATGACCTCTGGTCTCAGGCACTACCAGGACATAAGACTGAAGTCCCGGTATCTCATGGGTCACATTGCCCATATCTGTACAGCCGATACCCAGGGCTCTTTCCCTCGGCTTAACAATTTCGCCCAGATCTGTAAAATTCTTCCGAAGAGCCTCTTCCAGAGACTGATTGTTACGGATATCCTCATAGGCAAGTCCGTCGTCGGAAATCTCAAGTCTTGTATTGGTGATCTCCGCTACGTGTTCACATATCTTTTTAAAGCGTTCCAGCAGTTCCAGCTTATACTTCATGCTGAAGGAACGAATTGTAAATCTGGCCTGGCAGTGGTCCGGAATATAGATGGGTTCCTCTCCGCCTTTGGAGATGATACCCAGAATTTTTCCTTTGTCAGCCAGCTCCAGACGCATGGAGTTCACGATCTGGAACAGATCCAGGATGGGATTCAGGGCACTGATACCTTCCTCCGGCCATGTGGCTGCATGGGATGTCTTCCCATAGTAATCCACGATCAGGTCTGTTCTGGAATAGGAAATGTCATTTACCACGGTGTCACTGGCAGAGTGCAGAATCATGGCAATATCCAGTTCTTTGAAAGCGCCGTTGTTCAGCATGATGATCTTGCCGCCGCCGCCTTCCTCTGCGGGGGTGCCGAATACGGTGACTTTTCCGCCGATATCATCAATGACGGAATGAACTGCTTCGCCGGCTCCTACAGCCATGGCACACATCAGATTATGTCCGCAGGAATGACCCATTCCGGGAACAGCGTCGAACTCCCCGAAGATACCGATATTGGGTCCTTCTTTTCCTGTGTCGTATACAGCCTTTACGGAGGTCTCAATCCCTCCGACACCTGTTGTCACTTCAAATCCGAATTTCTTCAGAAGCTCGGACATGGACTTACAGGCATGAAATTCCTCAAAATTATATTCCGGATGTTCCCAAACTGTGTTGGAAAGTCCGATCAGCTCAGGCAGAATCTCCTCTACCCTCTTCTGTACTCTCTCTTTAAAATCGCTCATCTGGCACCTCCTGCTTATTTCTTCATCTTCGGGTCAAGGACATCACGGATACCGTCACCCAGAAGGTTGAATCCGAGAACTGTAACAAGGATAAACAGACCTGAGATCATGGCTACATGAGGAGCCGTATTCAGGCAGTCTTTACCCTGACGCAGGATACTTCCCCAGGATGAAGTAGGTGTGGAGATACCAAGTCCCAGAAAGCTCAGAGCAGCCTCGGAAATAATGGCACCTGCAACGCCTAATGTAGCGTAAACAATAACCGGGGAGAGAATGTTCGGCAGAATGTGTGAGAACAGCATCCTGATATTGGATACACCGATAACTCTTCCCGCATTACAGTATTCCTCGTTCTTGACTATATGTACCTCACCGCGGACCACTCGGGCGAAGCTGGGCACATTACCCACACCGATGGCTATGATAACATTGACCACGCCCGGCCCCAGAACTGTCATCAGGATGATAGACAGAAGTACGAATGGGAAAGCCAGAAGACCGTCCATGATACGCATGATAACCGCGTCCACGAATCCGCCCATGTAACCGGCGATCAGGCCCAGCAGGATTCCAATAATACCTGCAACAATGGTACCGCCCACTGCAACGATGATGGAAACACGGGAACCGTAAAGGATTCTGGCAAACAGATCACGCCCGAACTCGTCCGTTCCGAAAATATGGCCGTTCTGTCCGGGTGTCAGGAAAGTATCCAGAGGATGAATCTCATCCGGGTCCACGCTTGTAATGACAGGAGCAAAAATGGCAATGATCACCATGAACAGCACGATGACAAGGCCGATCATAGCAGTCTTGTTTCTTTTCAGTTTGTTCCAGACATTATTGGCCCGGCGTTCTTTTTTCAGCATTTCCTCATGGGCTTTTGCGCCTAAGGCTTCTGTATTCTGTGCGTTCATTTACTTTCCTCCTTTTCCGCTTTCGTAGCTTACTCTCGGGTTGATCAGCATGTAGACCACATCCACCAGCAGGTTGACCACAACGAACACCACTGCGATGAACAGAACGGTTCCCTGGATCAGCTGATAGTCCCTGTTGTCAATGGCACTTACGATCATGGTACCCATTCCGGGCCAGGAGAAAATACTCTCCGTCAGGATAGCACCGGTAAATGCCTGGGCAAGCTGAAGGCCCAGCACGGTAACGATTGGCGGAAGCGCATTTTTCAGTGCATGCTTCCAGATGACTACGCTCTCTTTGATACCTCTTGCACGGAGGGATTTGATAGAGTCATTATTGATAACTTCCAGCATACTGGAACGTGTGATTCTTGCAAATGTAGCTGTAGGTATGGTTGCCAGACAGAAACAGGGCAGAATCATATGGCTGATGAAATCACCCAGGCCATTACTCAGATCTCCCATACCCAGAGCCGGCAGCCACCCCAGATTTACACTGAAGGTCATAACCAGCATCATACCTAACCAGAAGATTGGCATGGACACACCCACCAGCGCCAGGATCATGAACACGTAATCCAGAATTGAATACTGGTGCAGTGCAGAAAATACGCCTATGGCAAGTCCGATGATCAGAGCGATCACAAGACTTGTGAGAGTGATGACAAGTGTATTTGGGATTCTCTCCGCGATCAGGGTTGTCACCGGTTTATTGTACACATAGGATTTTCCGAAATCCCCTTTCAGGACATTGAACATGTAATCTACATACTGTTCCGCCTTACTCTTATTCAGTCCCATTTCCTCTTCCAGTTCCGCTATGGCGTCCGGAGATGCCTGGGGCCCGAGCACGCTTCGGGCAGGATTACCTGGAATCATTCTGGTCAGAACAAAAGTCACCGTAACTACGATCAAGAGGGTTGGAATACTTTGTAAAATTCTTTTCAAAATGGTTTTTAACACGAATTTCTACCGCCCTTTTCATTTAATCTGACAAGCAGGGGGCATCGCGAACAGCAATACCCCCTGCAACCTCATTTACTCTTAACTTAACTGATTACTGCACTTTCCAGACATTTGTCCAAGGTGTTACAAAGAACATCTGGTTGTCTGCCTTCTGTACGAAATCCTGCACAGCCGGATTCAGGCCATGGATAACATTCTCATTAGAGTAGAAGATACCCGGCAGCTGTTCTGTAACGATCCTAAGTGCTTTTTTATACATTTCCGCACGTTCATTCTGGTCGGTCGCTTTCAATGCATCGTCAAGCAGCTGGTCAACTTCTGCGTTGGAGAATCCCTGTCCGTTTCCAAGAGCACCAATCTCTTTGCTGGAGAACAGTTTGTTCAGGAAGAAGTACGGGTCCGGATACCATGTCCAGGACATACCGTACATATCAGCGTTTCCTGAAGATGCGGACTCACTGAAGGTACCCCACTCGCTCTTGTTAATGTTTACTGTAACATTCAGGTTTGTCTTTAAGTAAGCCTGTACCAGAGTTGCCATTTTTTCACGTAATGCTGTGTTTGAAATATAAAGGTCGCATTCAAATCCATCCGGATATCCAGCTTCTGTAAGGAGCTTCTTAGCGCCTTCCGGATCGTAATCCGGAACCAGTTCTTCACAGGATGCGTCATATCCCCATGATCCCGGCGGCAGAGATAATTTAGCCGGAACAGCTTCACCGTACTGGTAGATGCTGGCTGTCATTTCCTCTACGTTGATTGCTTTGATCAATGCTTCTCTTACTTTTATGTCGGCTGTCGGTCCATTTACCTGATTGAAGTAAATGTAAGCCACGTGCAGACCCGGCATCTCCATTAACTGCAGCTTGGAATCATCACGTACGGACTGAACAGCTTCGCCGGTGATACTGGATGCGATGTCGATCTCACCAGTTTTCAGGGCATTTGCTGCCTGGTTGGAATCTGTGATCACTTTGAATACCAGTTTGTCCAGGTTCGGTTCAGCTACCCAGTAATCCGGGTTCTTAACCAGTACAGACTGCTGGTCAAGCTCGAAGGATTCCATTGCGAACGGACCGGTACCTACCAGATGCGCACCGAACTCATCGCCCCATCCCTCAACTTCTTCTTTGGGAACTACGGAGTTTCCTGCGTCTGTGAGGGCTGTCAGGAATGCTGCATTCGGCTCAGCCAGTGTACATGTAACTTCCCAGTCACCTGTCACTTCTGCGTTCTCCAGCATATCCAGACGGTTCAGGGATGATTCCTTTGCGGAACGGTTTAAGGAATAAGCAACATCATCTGCTGTCATCTCACGTCCATCCTGGTATTTACCTTTCTGGAACTTAACACCCTGGCGGATCTTGAACACATATGTAAGTCCGTCGTCGCTTACTGTCCAGCTCTCTGCCAGTGAAGGTACGATTTCTGATAAATCCTTGTTGTACTCAACAACTCTGTCACATACATTGTTGATTACCTGGCCTTCATAGGAACCTGTATACATAGCCGGGTCCAGATTCCTCGGTGAAGAGGACAGGGATACGGTAAGGGTACCACCCTTTGTAGGTTCATCAGGCACTTCAATCTTTTCTTTTTCCACCTGTTTTGTTTCGCCGCCGGATTCTGTTCCTGCTTCGGTTCCCTTGTCAGCCGTGTCTTTTTTGCTGTCGTTTCCTGAGCTTCCACACGCTGTCAGGGAGGATACACAGAGTACAGCAGCAAGAGCTAATGCTAAACTCTTTCTTTTCATAATTTTCCTCCTTTTACTGCCTTGTTGTAATACTTTACCAAGATAAAGTTATTTATTTGCCCCATCTCTATCAAATTTTCCTCAACGAAATGTAGCCTGAGACAAATTTTATAGGTATTATACCTTTTAGTGCTTTAAATTGCAACTCCTTTTTCGACATAATATGCAAATTCCTATTGATTTTCAGCGGTCATTGTTATAGACTGGATAAAAACGCACATTTATGGGAGGAATTTGTAATGATATTAAGACAGGTTCTGGAATTATTCGACTTGCTCGACACACCGTCAGCAAACGGAAAACAGATCACAGATTTATTAAAAGAGCGCGGCGCACACGAAGTAACCGTGGAAACCGTCACAAGTGAAAAAGGCAGCACAGACTGCATCACTGTACTGATCAAGGGCAGCAACGGAAAATCAAGCGGCGGCAGCGCACCGACTCTGGGTATCATCGGACGTCTGGGCGGCCTGGGCGCACGTCCGGAACTGACAGGCTTCGTTTCCGACGGCGACGGTGCTCTGGCAGCACTCTCCGCAGGCCTCAAGCTGGCAGAGATGAACAAAAACGGCGATGTACTCAAAGGCGACATCCTGGTTGCCACTCACATCTGCCCGGATGCTCCTACACAGGACCACTATCCTGTTCCGTTCATGGATTCATCCATCGACATGCAGACCAACAACGAAAAAGAAGTGGACCCGCGCATGGATGCCATTATCTCCATTGACACCACAAAGGGAAACAAAGTCATCAACACCAACGGCTTTGCCATCTCCCCAACTATCAAAAGCGGCTACATTCTGGAAGTCAGCGATGACCTCTTAGACGTAATGACCCGCGTGACCGGAAAACTGCCCTATGTATTCCCGGTTTCCCAGCAGGACATCACACCTTACGGCAATGACCTGCACCACTTAAACAGCATCCTGCAGCCCGCAACCGCTACAGATGCCCCGGTAGTAGGTGTAGCCATCACCACAGAGCAGCCGGTAGCCGGCTGTGCAACAGGTGCCAGCCATCCTCTCGACGTAGAATCTGCAGCAAGATTCGCGGTTGAGGTAGCCAAAGATTACGGAGAAGGCAAAATTTCCTTCTACAACGAACAGGAATACGCTCACCTTCTGGAACTCTACGGCGAAATGAAAGTCTTCCAGACCTTCGGCAAATAAACAAACACAGTTACGAAACAAATACAAATCTCACAACAAAAGACAAGGTGCTCACTATGAAAAAATCTGATATGAACAACACTCCGGCCAGCCGGACACAGACAAAAATAGGAGCCATCACCATAGGACAGAGTCCCCGGACCGACATTACCGGGGACATCTGTCCTTTATTGGCTCCCAACATCACCCTGCAGGAATACGGTGCCCTGGACCCTTTTGACGCTGACTACATCAACCAAAACTTTGCCCCCGGCCCTGACAGCTCCGTTCTGGTCACCCGCATGCGCGACGCCTCCCAGGTCATCATCGGTGAGGAGCACATCCTACCTCTGGTCCAGTCCTGCATCACCCGTGCCGAAGCCGACGGCTGCCAGGCCACCGTCCTCCTATGCACAGGCAAATTTCCCAAACTAAAACACCAAAAGATGCTCATCATCCCCCAGCCCCTTATACACAGCGTCCTCAAAAAGCTGGCCGATGACCGCCCCATAGGCCTCCTGGTCCCCGACGAATCCCAAATCCCCCAGGCGGAAAGCTGGTTCTCTGAGAGCGACATTCAAATCAAGGTCCGTGCCCTCTCCCCCTACCTTGAAATCACCCTCCTGGAAGAGCGTGCCCAGTCCCTCCGCCAGGAAAACCTCTCCCTCATCCTCCCGGACTGCATGGGCTACAGCATCTCCATAAAAAGAGAACTGGAACACCTCCTATCCGTCCCAGTCCTCCTTCCCCGCACCTTCATAGCCTCCCTCCTAAACGAACTCTACGGCTCCTGACCCCCAGGAGCCCCCTTCATCCCAACGGCACCTCCTACCTCTTTTTTCTGAACCCTGTTCTGCAGCTTCCCCTTGTTATCCCTACCTCCTTTTCACAGCCAGACATAAGCGAAGGAAGATCTGGCAGGCCCCGGCAGTTCTCTGCCTCCCTATCTTTCTGAACCCTGTTCCGCAGCTTTCCCTCAGTATCCCTACTACCTTTTCACAGCCAGGCATAAGCGGAGGAAGGCCGGGCAGGCCCCAGCGGTTCTCTTTCGCGGGCAGCCTCCGCAGGCAAGTCCTGCTTAGGCAAAACGAGGCCCCGGTCAAGGAGAATTTTCGGTTACCATCCGAAATTTCAGGGCAGTTGAGCCATTCAGCCATAAAGGCTGGATGGCGGTTCTGCCCGGTGCCTTGACCGGGGCCTCGTTTTGACTTAGCAGGACTTGCCTGCGGAGGCTGCCCGCGAAAGAGAACCGCTGGGGCCTGCCTGGTCTTCCTCCGCTTATGCCGTCCGTGAGCCACTTTGGTCCGTGAGCCACTAAAAATCCTTAATTATTATAAACAACCACCCCATCAATAACAACCCACTTCACCAAAGACTCCACCCGAAGCGGACTCCCACTCATCACTACAACATCTCCATCCTTCCCCACTTCCAGCGACCCGACTCTATCCTCAACTCCCAAATGTTTTGCAGGATTTATCGTAATCGCCTTCAAAGCATCAAACTCATCCATCCCCGCCTTCACAGCAAGTCCTGCGCAAAGCGGCAGATATTCCTGAGGAATCACCGGCGCATCCGTGATAATAGAAACCTGGCATCCCATAGAAGCCAAAACTCCCGGCGTCGTCCAACTCTTATTCTGCAGCTCAAACTTCGTGGCATGAGTCAGCGTCGGTCCCACAGCCATAGGCACGTGCTCACCCGCCAGCTCATCTGCGATCATATGTCCCTCTGTCACATGCTCCAGCGTAATATCCAGCCCAAACTCTTTTGCAATACGCAGGGCTGTAAATATATCATTAGCCTGATGTGCATGTGCCTTCAGAGGTATCTCTTTCTTCAGTACAGGGATCAGGGACTCCAGCTTCAGATTAAACTCCGGCTGCTTCTGCACATCATCCCCTGCCGCCTCTTTCTTCTCCATATAAGCCTTTGCCTTAAACAGCTCATTCCTGAGAAGTGCCGCAGTTGTCATCCTGGAGGTATCCCCCTTATCCTGGTAACAGTTCTTGGGGTTCTCCCCGAACGCACACTTCATTGCCACAGGATATTTCACTACCATTTTATCAATCCGTTTACCCGCAGTCTTCACTGCCGCAAAGGTTCCCCCCAGTACATCCGCACTGCCCGGACCGGTTCCTATGCAAGTTACTCCTGCTTCTCTTGCATGCTGGAAGCATGGGTCAAAGGGATTGATTCCGTCGATCGCGCGAAGCTGAGGCGTCACCAGATCGTTGAGTTCACAGTAATCCCTTCCCTCATAACCGATTCCGTAACCGTCCAGACCGGTGTGGCAGTGTGCCTCCACAAACCCCGGATACACCTCCAGGCCCTCCGCGTCGACCACTTCTGTCCCCTCCGGAATTTCCAGATCCGCACCGATTCCGCGAATTTTTCCATCCTCGATCAAGACATCTCCTTTGATGGGTTCCTTCTGTGTCATTGTGTAAATCAGACCATTTTTAATGCATAACATAATCTTATCCTCCGTAAAATTTTACTCTTATGTTATCATACTGCAATTCCTGCAGTTAGACAATACTGCTTTCAGCGATACCCTTTCGCAGCACTGGCTTTACGGAGTCTCTTTATACACATCTGTATGTACACCGCCGATTTTGCCGTCAGAGGTAAAGGAGATCATCATATTCCAGGACTGATCCGCAAATTCACAGGGCACCTGCACATTGGAATAATCTCCCGCCTGATCTCCCAGCCAAGCGGCTTTTGTTCCTTTATATTCACCTGACGCTTGCACAGCAGACGTTATAGACTGTTCCAGTTCCCCGCTGTCCACGATTGCTTTCATCTCATCCTCATACTCATAATTATTTACCAGATTATCATGATTGGCAGCAATCAGATCCTCTGTAAAAGCAACCGCAGTCTCCATGAGCTTCCTTCCATCACTCTCAGAAATCTGTTCTGCCTCTGCTGCCGGCCCTTCCGTATCAACCTCCGGCACATCTTCCCCCGGTGTCTCCGCGTCTGCAGAAGCTTCCTGCTTCTTATCATCCTTACCGGTATCCTTATCAGCCTTATCTGTCTTGTCCCCGCAGCCTGCCAGTGCAAATACTGCTGCTGCCATTAAAATGACTAATGCTTTTTTTCTCATTATACTCCTCCTGTCTGCGGCAGCGCCGCTGTTAATTCGTTTCTGCTTACACTATACCATGTCTTTTAAAAATCGCAAAGCACCATTACATAAAATATGGTTTTTTATGCTCAAAAACGACATAGTTTCTTCATATAATAATGTCATTCTTTACCAATCTTCAGAAATTGTCGATGATTATCCGTTGCCATTTCAGGAAAGATGCGTTACTATAGGACTGACCTGTTGACTATATTCGATAGAAAGGATTTACCATGCAGTTACAAGTTAAAAACATGCTTTCTAACCGTTCACGCATTTATGTTCTCTGTGAATTAGTCTTTCTCGCGGGAGTTTTTGTCTTCTGCGCGTACTGGGCACACCTGCTGCCTCTGGATGCCGGTCCTGACGAAAAAATGCGTTATGATATCCCCATGTACATTTACGAACACGGCAGACTCCCCCACGGCGGTGACCCCTCCATAAGAAATCCCATATGGGGAACCTCCTATGCGTTTCTGCCCATATTATCCTATATAATATCAGCCCTGTTCATGAAAATCATGAGCATTTTCTCCACAGACCCCCAGCATCTTCTGTGGGCCGCCAGGCTTGTATCTGCCTGCTTTACCACCGGAGCTGTATTCTTTGTCTTCCGCGCCGGCAAAAAACTGTTTGACGGATACAGCAAATGGTTCTTTGTCTGTCTGGTAGCTGTTCTGCCTGAGGCTCTGTTCATGGGTGTCTATGTAAATAACGACGCCATGGCGATCTGCTGCGGCGCGGCGATCATATACTACTGGATCATTGGCATGGAGAGGAATTGGGATATCCCCAGCTGTGTACTACTTGGCCTCTGGCTTGGGCTGTGCGCCATGTCATATCTGAACGCTTACGGCTTTCTGCTCTGCAGCATTTTTGTCTTTACCCTGAGCTGCCTGACCGACAGTAAAAAGCAGATTGACTGGAAATACTGGCTGAAACGGGGGCTTGTGGTTGCGGCTTTCGGCCTCCTGATCTGCGGATGGTGGTTTGTCCGCAATTATATGATTTACGACGGAGACTGGCTGGGGCTGGCTACCAGCAACGACTTTGCCGACCGGTATGCACAGGAGCAGTTCCGCCCCTCCACTGCCCTCTCCTCCGGACGGGCACAGGGCTACACCATCCTCTCCATGCTCACCGGACACTGGATGTTTGATGTCCTGCGCAGTTTTGTGGGTGTGTTCGGGCAGTTCCAATACTGGGTGGATTCCTGGATCATTGTCCTTTACTACATTTTATTCACAGCAGGACTGATCGGATGCCTGATGCAGGCGGGTAAAATGTTCCGAATCCGGAAGGATGGGGAGATACAGAAAAAGGCTGTTTTCAACTGGGGAATGCTGATCGCTGCCCTCACGCCTGTCATCCTGAACTTTTATCATTCCTACTGGGTGGATTACCAACCTCAGGGACGCTATATGCTGCCCGGGCTTGTGCCCATGATGTACTTCACTGTATGCGGTATCACATATTTGGCAGAACGCTTTATCCCTAAAATGAAATACCGGAATATCCTGTCAGCTATTCTCTGCAGTGCTCTGGTACTGATCACCATAAAAGAATTTTTCCGTATTTATTAAAAAAGCTTCCCGCACGCCATGTGCGGAAAGCTTTTTTCTGCGGTAAAATACCCTTGTATTTACAGCCTTTTTTCAAACCCATATTCCCGCAGTACAAAGTCATCAAATTTCTCCTCATAAATGCCCTCTGCCTGTGCAAACCCATTCTCACGATACAAATTCACTGCAGGTTCATTGATATCTACAACGAACAGGCGCAGATACTCCGCATTTTTCTGCAAAGCAAGTTCCGCCGCGTTCCTAAGCATTACCCTGCCCAATCCCTGCCGCAGGTACTTTACATTCACACCGAGCCGGTCTATATAAAGAGCTTTTGCATCTGCATTTTCCCATTTCACAAAAGGTTCCCCCTCATTGGATTCACATAAGGCAAACGCTGCCGCTATGTCATCCCCATTTTTGAGTATATACAGGCGGCCAGCCCTGATATCCTCCTCCAAAAACGCACAGGGATAGATCTCATCCCATATCCGGACATTGCTGTGGTTCATATGGTCTGTTATTTCCCTGAACATTGCCTTTAATTCCGGCAGCTCTCCCATATACGCCGGCCTTACATCCATATCCGCACCTCCCTTATTTTTTCCTCACATCACTGGGTTTACACCCGTATATCTCCCGGAACATTCTGTTAAACAGCTTATAATTGGCAAACCCATGCTTCTCCGACAGTTCCATGACCCCTTCCCCTGTACTGCACAGATCATGGTAAATATGCATCAGCCGTATCTGGTTTACATAACGCGAAAATGTCACGCCCATATTCTGCCTGAAGAAACGGCTGAAATACTCCCTGCTCAAATAAAAATGGGATGCAATCTCCTCCAGAGATATTTTCTCCGCGTGATGTTCTTCAATATAGGCCGTCATCTCCGCCAAACGTTCCAAAACAGTTTCATCGTTCACCGCTCCTGCAAAATCCTCCGCAGCAGAGAAATGGTTCACCAGTTCAAAAAGCACCTCCATAGCCACAGCCTGGCTCTGCAGGCGGTAACCCGGAGGCCTGGTCACATACAGGGGCGGCAGACGCTTTAAAAGTCCGCATATCTCCAGGTATTTATCCAGTTTTTCCTTTTTCAGCGTCTGTCTGGAACAATGGATACGGTACTCGTCAATCTTTGACATATAATTCTTCATAATGGCCCTGGAATAGTGGATCACCACCATCATGGAGACTCTGGCACACTGTGCCTCATGGATCTGATTGGAATCCACAACAAGAAATTCCCCTGCCACCAGACTGTTGTCTTTTCCTTCTATAGTAATAGTCGCCGTCCCGTTCAGCACATAGATCAGCTCAATGGCGGAATGCCAGTGGGGCGGGCTGTACCGTCCCTTCTTTGTATGGTAGGCAATATGGATCCCTGTTTTCTCAAGCTCGAACAACGGCTCATAAATCATTTTCTGCAAATAAATACCTCCGTCAATGTCAACATTGCCCTAATAAATAGCTAAAGAAATATCTAAAATCTGCTGTTAACTCATGATAACATAATATACGTAGTAAGGAAAAGCAAAAAATGAAAGGAGATTTCATTATGAACAAATACACAATGTATGCGGGTACTGCAGGGGCTATCCAGACAGCGGAAGCAAAAGAAGAAAAGAAAGCATCCTTATGGGAGCGTTTCATAAACTATATGATTGAAAATGTAGACATCATCGCACCGGGTATCATTATGATGAACGGCGGTTATTACGTGCCGACAAAAAAATAATATAACCGCTATGAGAGAAAAACAGTTCAAAACACACCGGAACGAATAAACAGCAGGATAAGCTATCAAAAGCCGCCTGCTGTTTTTCTTATTCACATCTTTATTTTTCCTACTCGATCTCCCTTAACTGCTCCACCACACTGCCTTTGTTCCAAAGTCTGTCCACAATGGCAGAAATAGCGGCTGAGAGAAGAAGACAGATCAGCGCAGTGACAACCGCCGGAAGAATAGCAAACCGGTATCTGGCAAACCACCATCCTGCCGTCAGACCTTTAACCAATGTCAGGGAAACCACTGCACTGATGGCGATTCCCGCTGTGCCTGCCAGTATAGCGTACATGATGCCCTCATATATAAATAATTTTCTGAGCTGTCCCTTTGTCATGCCAATGCTCCTCATAGACGCAAATTCCCTCTGCCTTGCTATGGCACCTGTAAAGATCACGTTGATCAGATTGAGCACACCGATCACTCCCAGGATCAGGGATACAATAATTCCCACCGCATTGTAAGTTCCCTGGGTTTCTTTAAACTCCTCTTCCGCTGCCAGCCTGGTCAGCACGGACAATCCGTTTTTTTCTGAATAATCCTGCATGTAGGAATTTATGCTGTCAAAATAACCTTCTTCTGTGTCAAACAGACAGTGGATCGGATTTTGGCTGTCCGGGAACATCTGTGCAAAGACCGGTTCCGCAAACGTAATCGATTCGTATCCGCCTGAACTGTAGGACATATTCAGGGAATTCATTGTACCAATCACAGCCATTATAGTATATTCCTTCTTATTCCCCTGGATATCCAGTTCTATCTTATCCCCCGCGTGAAACTCCTGTGCATCAAAATTATATTCTCCCCTGTCGCTGAGGAAGCCGTTCGCCACAACATAATCACCGGAACAGAGCTTTTCATAGTCAATCTCTCCCTCAATCACCTCTGCTCTCATAAAAGCATTTTCATCAAAACCATACATCATCCTGTTTCTGTCAAACTTTGTTATATCGTCAGGTGTTGCCTCTCCGTTTATCTTCGTCACCTTTGCCAGGTCTGCTTGATCCTCTGTATTCTCCTCATCGGGGACCATCCGCACATATACCTGGCTGAAATCCTTTATGCCTTCCAGTCCGGCAAGCTCCTGTGCTGCTTTGCGGGGAACCACTTTGAGATAATCTTCCGTCATACTTTTCAGATACTCATCACTGCGCACATCAAAATCCGCGGCGGTCTGATGGTTTACATAAGTTTCCTTATCCATACTTCCGGTAAAATTTAATACGCTGTTCAGGAGAATGACGCTCAGACAAATGGATAAAATCACCAGAACCGTTTTCCCCTTGCTTCTTCCCAGGTTGGCTGCTGCCATCTGCAGGATGCGGTTCCTGGAATCCTTGCCTTTTTTCTGTTTCTTCTTTCCGCTCCCGGTTCCATGGTATTTTAGGGCTTCCACCGGGGAGATTTTTCCGGCTATTTTTCCGGGCCTGCTGCAACTTATCCTCACCGTGAGAAGTGTAAATGCAGCGGCAAACAGCCATACCCACACATTTGGCTTAATAAATACGGTTTCGCTGTAAGATGTACTGGCCATGACCAGAGGCTGCAGCGCATTGCCGAGCAGCCATCCCAGTACCAGGCCTGCCGGAATCCCCACCAGGGAGAGCATCATGCCCTGACGGCTTACCATGTAACGGATCTGCCTCGGTGCAGTCCCGATGGTCTTGAGCTGACCGTACAGGCGAATGTCCTTTTCAATGGAAATCTTAAAAATGTTGTATATGATCAGATAACCGGCCAGTAAAATGAGCAGCACCCCTACTGCCATGATCACTATGGTCTGTCCGGAATCCATGGATTTTGTCTCGTATACAGGATTCACATGGTGAATGATAAATCCTTCCTCACCACGTTCCGCATCCGGGTTATAACCCATCTTTTTCACGATACTGTCCAGGGTTTCCCTGATCTTCTTTTCAGAGGCGAAGGTTCCTCTGACCGTATAGCTGTCCCTCTCCGATTCGGCATATTGAGAACTGAGTTCCCCGATCACTTTATCCGCAAAACTGTCGGTTACCATGATCGTGGTGCGCTGTTCATGTTCCATTCCCTTCCAGATTCCGCATACTGTCATCTGCGCTTCTTTTTTACCTTCTATGGTTTCATATTCCAGTGTAAAAGATGTACCGGTTTCTTCGGGAAGTCCGAGGAGATCCAGAACTACGGTGTCACAGGCTATCTCGTTATCTTTTTCCGGGTAATGTCCCTTTTCCAGGTTCATGAAACTGTTTTCCGCGGCTGCCTTGCTCATCCAGCCGACTGTGGCTGTCAAATTCTTAAATTCCGGGTTTACAGCAATGGCAATACTTCTTTCCATACCCGTCTCTGTAAATACCGGGTCCTCTGCCAGCTCATCTGCCTGCCCTTTGGAAAGCCCTTTAATGGATACCATATACCTGGTCCCTGCCTGGCGGAACATCTGCTCTTTTGTGGATATCATTGTCCCCTGTGCCACGGTTGCAAGCGCCGTAAATAATACTGCCGTAAGAATAATGGCAAGCACTGCTATGATGTTCCTGTTTCTGTTTGCCTTTAGGCAGTTGTTGGACAGGGTTTTGATAAATTTTTTATTGTTGTTGTTCAGCACCATTACCTTGTCCTCCTAAAAGTTTTCTTTTCTTTCCACGATTTTCCCGTCTTCAATGTGAATCATCCGGTCCGCGATCTGCGCCAGTTCCGGGTTGTGGGTTATCATAACCAGTGTCTGGCTGAACTCCGTGCTGGTCATTTTCAGAAGCTGCATGACTTCCAGAGAGGTCCTGGAGTCCAGGTTGCCGGTAGGTTCATCTGCCAGGATTATGGCCGGCTTGCTGGCCAGAGCTCTTGCGATGGCAACCCTCTGCTGCTGGCCGCCGGAGAGGTTGTTTGGAAGATTTTCCAGTTTCTCCTCCAGATGGAGCAGCCGGATGATCTCTTTCACATAGCTTTTATCCACTTTGTTTCCGTCCAGCTCTATGGGGAGAACAATATTCTGATAAACATTTAAAATAGGAACCAGATTATAGTTCTGGAACACAAATCCTATATTTCTTCTGCGGAAAACGGTGAGCTGTTCATCGTTCATCTTACCAATCTCCCTGCCACCTATCTTCACGCTGCCGGAACTGGGAATGTCCAGTCCTCCCAGCATATTCAGGAGCGTTGATTTTCCGCTGCCGCTGGTGCCTATAATGGATACGAATTCTCCCCGCTCCACCTGTACGTCAACGCCGTCCAGCGCTCTGGTGATATTTGGTTCCTGTCCGTAATATTTTTTTAGATTCTTTGTCTCTAAAATATATTCCATATTTTTTTCCTGCCTTTCCCTTGATGAATATAGCATACAAAAAGATTATCTCAAACTCTTCTCAAAAAAGTAACAAGTTTGAGATAATCTCTCTACTGTACCACAGGCAGGTTGACATAAAACTTGGTGCCCTTTCCCGCTTTTGACCGTACCTCTATAAAACCTCTCTCTTTCATGACAATCTCTCTTGCCAGATACAGGCCGACACCCACGCCGTCCTGGTCCGCCACTTCCGGTTCCCGGTAAAAGCGCTTGAAGATTTCTGTGATCCGTGATTCCTCTATGCCTTTTCCGTCATCCTCTATGCCTATCCGCACATAAAAATCCGTCACCTGCGCCTGTATGCGGATATTTCCTCCCACACCGGTGTATTTTACCGCGTTATCCAGAATGTTAAACACTGCCTCCAAAGTCCATTTTCCGTCAAAGACGGCTTTCAGGCTGTCCTCGCATGCCATCTCTATATGAATCTGTTTTTCATCCGCTTTCAGCGCGACATCGCAGACTGCCTGTTCCAGGAGCTGTCGGATGGAGTTTTCCTTTGGCTGTACCTTCACAATACCGTTCTCCAGCCTGGACATTTTGATCATACTCTTCATGAGAAATTCCAGCTTGTCTGTCTGACGTTCCGCTGCTGCCAGGAACTGCTGCCGTTTCTCCTCATCCAGGTTCTTCTTCTCTAAAAGACTGTGGTACATCCTTACATTTGCTATAGGTGTCTTCACCTGATGGGAGATATCCGCCACCATAGTTTCAAGCTGCCGGCGCTGTATCTCATTCTCTTGTGATTTCTGATCCAGGCTCTCACAGAGGCGGTGCAGCTTGGACTGCAGTTTTCCGGTCAGGGTATCTTCTTCCTCCTGAAATACGATCTCTTTGCGGCCTGCGATCATGGCATCCAGGCATTCCCCCATTTGACGGCTGTACTGGAGCAGCCGCTTTCTCACCAATGCCATGATAACGGCAGACGCCAGCAGGCAGATAAGGGAAACAGCCAATATTAATTTTTCCATTCTGTTTTCTTCCCCTTCCACTGATATCCCATACCATACAGCGTCTTAATGTAGGCATGGTCCCCGGATTCAATCTTCCTGCGCAGTCTGTTGATGTTCACTGCCACGGCGTGCTCATCCACAAAGTTCCCGGTGTTGTCCCAGACTTTCTCCAGCAGCAGAGTTTTTGTCATAACCCTGTCGGCGTTGGCGATCAAAAGCCGGAGGATCTTAAATTCCGTAGGTGTCATAGCCAGAGGTTCTCCCTCCAGGGTGGCTGTCATGGTATCAAAATCTATCTTCAGACAGCCGTCATCGTATTGGATCCGCTCCCCTGGGCCTGCAGAAGTCCTTCGCAGGGCTGCCTGAAGCCTTCTGTGGAGAATAGGCATTTTAAAGGGTTTTGTGATATAGTCATCCGCTCCGCAGTCAAACCCCCGCATCTCGTCCCGGTCCATATCCCGGGCAGTGAGAAATATGATGGGAATGTCCTTTTCCGCTTTTATGGCTCTGCAGAAGTCAAACCCGTCACCGTCCGGCAGGTTGCCGTCCAGGAGGATCAGATCTACCTCATTTTCACTGAGGACAGACATGCCCTCACCCAGGGTCAGCGCGGAGTATACTTTGTAGTTTTCTGCTTCCAGGTCATAGGTGAGGCCTGTGTTCAGGTCTTTGTCATCTTCGATCAACAGTATTTTATTCATAGGCTGCTGCACGTTCCTTTGCTGTATTTTCAGGGATTTCCTGAGGATCCGTTATATAAAAGTTGTAATCAGTATAGCATTTTCTTATGGGAAATCCTATCCCGGAATGACAGAAACCATATTTTTCTTCCTCCGCACCGCATTCAGCCGAATTACAAAACAGACACCATTGCCGTCACCGGCAACCGTGTCTGTCTCTGTTTCATTTCTTACCAATATGTTTTCCAGTCCGTCAGTTTTCTTGTCAGCGCTTCCAGATAGAAATAATCCCCCCACAGATTGCATTCATCCACACCTCTGTCTGTCACACTGTTGTAAGGGCTGCTCTTGGCATAGACCCCGTGAAGCAGCAGACCGTTTGACTCTTTTATGGATGTGACTGCATAGTGGTCTATAAGGTTTTCCAGCATCTGGTCTGCCTTTTCCTCATAAAAAGCCTTCTCCTTCTTATCTAAACTGCCGTTCCTGCACATTTCCATCATACCGCATACCGCGGCTGCGGCTGCGGAGGTATCTCTCGGTTCACCGCTTCCCCGGGAAAAGCTCAGATCCCAGTAGGGTACCAGATCCTCCGGAAGATGATCCATATAAAACGCCGTCACTTTACGGAACAAATCCTTACATGTCTCGTCTTTTGTGTAGCGGTATGCCAAAGCCGTTCCGTATATTCCCCATGCCTGGCCTCTGGCCCATGCGGAGTCATCCTTATATCCCTGTGCCGTCACTCCGCGCACCGGTTCCCCGGTCCTCGGATCAAAGAAAAATGTGTGGTATGTGGAGAAATCTTCCCTCACCAGATTCTGTATGCTGGTCTTTGTATGGCGCACAGCAATCTCCCTGTACTTTCCGTCTCCGGTCACATCGGATGCCCAGTAAAGCAGGGGCAGGTTCAGCAGGCAGTCAATGATCAGGCGGTAGTTGTCCTCCGCTCCCAGAGGCCCCCATGCCTGGATGAAACCACCCTTTTCCTGAAAACGGCTGATAAGCTGTTCGGCTGCCATGACAGCAGCCTCCTTTGCCCTCTCATTTCCCGTAAGCTGATAGGCTGCCACACAGGACGGTGTATATAGGAATCCCATGTCATGGTGTTCCACGTCAATTTTATCTTTTATTCTGTTATAGAAGCTGTCTGCCTGTATTTCCGCTGACTTTCTGAATGCCTCATCCTTTGTCAGCTCATAGGCCAGCCAGTAAGTCCCGGTGCAGAATCCTGTGGTCCACTCTACATTCTCCGTTGCAGGGTAGAACTGATTTTCACTGTTGGAACCGGGAAAACAAAAGGTATAATCCTTCAGGTTCTCCTTCAGAATGGATACCGCCGTATCTGCAGCTCTCTGCAATTTTTGCCGCTCCATGACATCCTCCTTTTGTCTATTTTGTCACTTTTACGTAGTTATCGTATGCTTTCTGCTGAATTTCAATGGCCTTCTCAATGTCCCTGTCCTTCAGCTCCTGGATAAACGCGTCGTACTCATCGTCAATATTGCTGGAGCCTAAGATCCAGCTCTGCAGTTTTTCATATACAATAGGCTCAATTCCTGACATGATACTCTTATATTCATCCATTCCGTCGGTGCTCAGCTTCAGCTCCGGAAGTTTCGGTGCCTTGAACCATTCGTCATGTGCATCGTACAGCTCATTTGCCGCCTTGCCTGCTTCATTCATGGTAGCGTATTCATAGTCTGCTGCCTGTACATAGCCTGCACGGTACTGGGAGCCTAAAGAACGCAGATACTCCACAGGAGCCAGCCCGGAATTAAATACTTCCTCTGTAAATGCCTTATTTCCCTTGTCATCCACTGTATAGGTCTTGCCCTCAATGCCCCAGTTCATCAGATCGGAACCTTCCTCTGTGAACATAAAGTCCATGAACTTGATTACGCTCTCCGGGTCCTTACACTGTGAGGAAATGCCCCATCCGCACTCTGCGTAACGATAGTCACGCTCTTTCACATTTCCGTTCTGGTCCTTCAGCGGAGCGATGGCTGTCATCTGGAATCCCGGAATTTCCTCACCCAGGGAGTCATTGTAGTTTCCTGTACTTACCCAGTCATGGGTAAATCCGCCGGTGTTGTTGCTCAAAAGTGTATCCCTTGCTGACATTCCCCTTGTAAAGATTTCCGGATCGATCAGTCCTTCCTTGTACCACTGGGCAAGGTTCTTCACCGCGTTTTTATAATTCTCTGTCAGCGGTTCGTAAGTGATCTTGCCGTCGCGGGGATAGAAGGAAGCACTGGAATCCCATAAGGCCAGATATTCACCCATCTCCGTTTCTGCGGTAGCGGAGCGGTCAAACAGCGGGATCTCATCAGCCTGTCCGTTTCCGTTTGGGTCATTGTTTTTGAATGCTGTCAGTACATCGTGCAGCTCATCTACGGTTGTAGGTGCTTCCAGGCCCAGCTTATCCAGCCAGTCCTGGCGGATCCAGTAGAACTGTGAAGATTTTAATTCTTTTCCCAACGGAATATTGTAGATATTCCCATCCTCTGCTGTCGCCTGGTATTTCAGGTTCGGGTCGCTGTCCAGGGCTTCCTTGATATGTGGTGCATGTTCCTCGATCAGGTCATTTAAGGGAATAACTCCGCCGTCCTTGCCCAGTTTCTCTATATCTGTAGTCAGGTCGCAGGCAATGATATCGGCAAGCTGACCGGATGCAACCATGTTCTGGAATGCAGTGGCGTAGTCTGAGTTGGAGGAAGCCACAACGCCTTTTAGTTTCACGCCTGTCTTTTTCTCCACTTCTTTCCACACTTCCCAGTCAGAATTGAACGGTGTCCCTGACAGGAACATGAAGGCAGTAAACTCCTTGCTGCCGTCCTTGCCTGATGCTGTCTCTTTGCTGCTTTCTTCCTTGCCGCAGCCAGTCACTCCAAACGCCATGGATGCTCCCAGAACTGCTGTCAGTAATAATGCTGTGATCTGTTTTCTCTTCATTATAATAATCCTCCGTTTATGATCAGCCTTTTACACCGCCGACGGTGAGGCCTGTTTTAAAATATCTCTGAATGAACGGGAATACCACGATCATCGGAACGATTGCCAGAATGATCAGTGCGTATACCTGTGTAGTTGGTGATGTTAAGGATGCCTTTGTCACAATAGCCGCATCCGACGGATTGGAAACCCGCTCTACGATCAGTTTTTTCAGGAAAACCTGAAGGGGTATCTTATTGTCATCTTTCAAAAGCTGCATTGCCCAGAAGTATCCGTTCCAGCGGCTGATACCATAGAATAGCCCCACTGTGGCAAGCGCCGGCTTGGAAAGGGGAAGATATATATTCCAGAATACCCTGAAATGCCCTGCCCCGTCAATGAATGCCGCTTCTTCCAGCGCTTCCGGTACCTGTTCAAAAAAGCTCTTCATAATGATCAGGTTATAGGTCTCAATGGCAAATCCGAAAATGATCGCTGTCCTTGTATCCAGCAGACCCAGGTTATTGAAGTTCATATAAGTCGGAATAATACCTGCGCTGAACCACATGGTGAATACCGTAAACAGGGTCAGAAGCTTTCTTCCCATCAGATATTTCTTGGACAATGCGTATGCCATGGTCGTGGTAAAAAACATATTTGCCATGAGTCCGAACACGGTATAGAAAATGGCATTGCCATAGGAAGTCCACAGTCCGTCCCTCTTAAACACAGCTTCATAGCTGGCTGTGGTAAATTCTTTGATCTTCAGCAGCACATCCCCATTCTCCACGAAGAAAGGCTTGCTGAAGGAGGAGATCAATACATAATATATGGGGTACAGGGCAATGAATGTGATTACGATACCGAGAACGATCATTACCGCATTGAAGACACGCTCTCCCATTCCGATGACCTGCCCCTGTTTTCTTTTATTTCCTGCCATCTCTCTTCCCCCTTACCATAACGCGTTATCGGAAATCTTCTTGCTGAATCTGTTTGCAAGAATTACCATGATAAATGCCACCACGGATTCAAAGAGTCCCGCAGCAACAGACAGCCCATAGTTTCCATTCTCAAATGCCAGACGATAAGAATATGTAGAGATCACATCAGCCGCAGAATACGTTGCCGGCTGGTATAACAGTAAGATTGCCTCGTATCCCACCTTGATAATACCTCCCAGCTTCAGGATCAGCATCGTCACGATCGTGGGCACAATGGCGGGAATCGTCACATGGAAAATCTTCTTCATTTTCCCCGCGCCGTCCACGGTTGCCGCCTCATAAAGCTGCGGGTCAATTCCCATGATCGCCGCGATATACACCAGGGCGTCAAATCCCGCGTTCTGCCATAAGGTCATTAATGTGTAGATTCCCTTGAAATATTCCGGTTTCGTCATAAAGTATACAGGGTCCACACCGATTTTCTCCAGCACCAGGTTGATGACACCCGTACTTGGAGACAGGAAGTTGATCACGATACCGCAGACAACCACGACTGATATGAAATGTGTCAGTAATGTGGACATCTGTGTCATCCTGCTGACAAACTTATTCTTCATCTCCGTCACACAGACTGCCAGGGCAATCGGAAGCGGGAAACAGATCAAAAGCTGCCAGAAGGAGATCATTAAAGTATTCTTTAATACCCTGGGAAAATCCTTCCCTCTGAAAAATTCCATAAAGTTCTGCAGTCCCACAAATGTACTTCCTTTTATACCCTGAAATACATTGTAGTCGTAAAATGCTATCTTGAGTTCTGTCATTGGGCGGTAAGCAAATAGAAGATACCATATAATACCGGGAAGCAGCAGAAGGTATAATTCCTTACTTGAAGCTATCTTTTTTATGACAAAAGAAAAATTTCTTTTCTTCTGTATTTTTATTTGTTGTTTAGCCAAAGTCCTCTTCTCTCTCCTTTCTCCTTTATCGAAGCGCTTCGAGTCGATATCCACACCTTAACGGAAATTTTTTGAAATGTAAATCATCAAATTCCACGGCTTATTTTCTTCCGGATTTTTGGGATACACATTTTTCACTTCGTCCCTGTTTTTCAAAGAAGCGCTAGTTTCCGGGGCATCACCATTTTTCAAATCATCACCATTTTATCCCAAGGCCCATAAATAAAGGCGCTTCCACTTGAATTATCAACAAAATGCAATTATAATTTAATCTCGTCAGGAAAATCCCCCTTCCATTTCGCACATAAACCTGGCAGCGGGAACTTGACGCGGATCAAAGAAAAAAGGAGACAGCAGATATGCAGAAACAGCCATCCGGATTATATCACCAAAAACTGAAAATCGTATTCCTGCTTCTGGCCGCTGTGGTGACTCTTGTTTTGGCCTCCGTCTCAGGCATCTTGCTGACTCAGCGCTCAGAAGAGAATTATGAGACCTCCATCTCTGTATCCCGCACGATCCTGGAGGAAAAGAGCGCAGTCTCTCTGAAAGAGATATCCAACACCATGACGGATATCGTAAATGATTCCCTGATCAAGGAATGGTCTGTCTCAGAGGGCACACGTGATTTTTATCTGCTCTCCTCCCGGGCACAGAAAGCGCTTCTCAAATACGCAGGCGCTGTGGAAACACGCTTTCAGGTGTATCTTCTGCTCAACAACGGACAGACAGATTTTGATGACAACACACATTCCAGTGTCCTGTCCCCTGAGGGCTCTTTCTCTGTCTCTGAATTTTTAAAGAAAAAGGGATTATCGGAAGATGATCTGACAGATATACAGGAATATTTTGATAAGAATATGTTTCCCTATGTAATTCCGCATTACAATGACCGGGGCGAGCTGGCTTCCCTTTATTATCTGATCAAGGGGTATAAGCAGCCGCGCACCTGTATTTACATGGCTGATATCCCCATAAGCTCCCTTGTGGGTACTGCCACACCGGAAAAATACTGGATTTCCAACACGGACGGTCTGTTTATCCCCAGTTCCCTGGATGAACATGATGTGTCTCTCTTTACATCCCTTGGAACAGATCTGGACGCAGGCCGGGATATCGTAAAAAAATCCGGTTATTACATAGCCAACGCCCACCTTTTGTCTATGAACTGGAATATCTCTTACCTGTATGACCGGTATAGCTTCAATGCCATGAACATATTCCTCTTTCTTCTGGCGGTTTTGGTCATTTTTATCCTTTTGAGCGCTGCCTTTTATTATGTGGTGAACCTTCTGTACCGGCCCATATACGAGGTACTGCAGCCTCATATAGAGAAAGATTCCAAAAGCTACGATGAATTCCAGATTCTGAACGACAACCTGGCAAAGATGCAGAGTCTGAACCACAGCCTGATGGCAACCAGGAAGACCACTAACACCCTTCTGGCCCAGCAGTATTACCAGAATCTGCTCACAGACCCCAATGGATATCTGGCCCCCAAAGAAAAACCGTATTTCCCTGACAACAGCCTGTTCAGTGTGGGGCTTATATGTTTTTCACCGGATGCCTCCCAGACTTTGGATGACAGCGGATTCTGCCAGCTTGAAATGTACAAGAACCTGATCTTCCAGAACTGCGTAAAGAGAGATGATATTGTATTCGTGAAGCTTTCCATGTACCGCTGCGCCCTGATCCTGAAAACCGACAGTATGGAGAGCGCAAAACTACTGACCGCCAGGGCTTTGTCCGCGCCTATGGAAGGTGACGAATCAGGCAAATACTGGGAGGAGCAGACCGTGCTCAGCACAGTAAGACGGGGATTTGAAAATCTCTACCACTGTTATCAGGAGACGCTGAAAATAGCAGAGTATCTGCCCATGCTCCCCCATGACAAGATCATTACCCACGAACAGATCGCCGCTATAGATTCCGCCACCTATTCTTATCCTCTCTCAACGGAGAACAAGCTGATCCAGGAGATCATCAACGGCCGGGAACAGGCAATGGAACTGTTCGACAGCCTGATCCGGGAAAATCTTGTCCACAAGGTATTGTCCATGGAGGTTCTCCAGAACTTTGTCTACGCTCTGATCGGAACCATAAACAGGGTTTTTCAGGAGCTTAAGACAAGCCCCGAGGAATTTATCGGCCGGTCCATTGATTATGAACACTGGTACACACACTGGGCCGATTCCGTGACCATAACAGGCATCAAAACCGTCATCTCTGAGATCATAAAGGAGAAAAACAGGCGCAGCCAGACACAGGATGAAGCTATTTTGTCCCGCATGCTTGACTATATCCATCAGAATTACAGGGACAATATCATGCTCAACGACCTGGCAGACCAGTTCAACATCTCCCCCAAATACTGCGGGATTCTCTTTAAACAGCTCAGTGACAATAACTTTAAGGATTACCTGAACAATTACCGCATCAATCAGGCCAGGGCGCTGCTGGAAAAGGACCCGTCTTTAAAGACAAAAGATTTAAGTGCTATGACCGGTTTCAACAGTTCCAATACCTTTATCAGGGTATTCAGTAAATATACGGGAATGACACCGCAGAAGTATGCGGAACATGTTATTGATAAAGCAAAAAAATGAGTCCGGGTTTTTCCGGACTCATTTTCCTGTTCATAAACGTGCCTGTCTAAAGACTTAAATTACCTTCAAGCCCTTCATAATCCACGCAGACCGTTCTCCCTGAACGCAGCGCGATTCTCACAGGCCCTGCTGCTCCGCATTGTCCCTCATCCTGAAACTTGATTTCTCTGACAGGGAACAATTCCTCCCCGGTAAACTCCCTGCCCTCCGCGGTCAGAACAGCATAGACCATCACATAGGGCCTGTACTCATAATACTCTTCTCTTCTGCATTTTCCGTAAAGCAGAATACTTCTCTCAGCGACTGCATTTACGCCTGTGCGCTCCTTCATTTCAACGCTGTCAAAGCCGGTATAACTCACAAAGGCCAGGCTCCGCTTTTCATTTTTCACGATCAAGGCCTGCGCTGTGCCATCTGACCTGCGCTCTGTCTGTACGTTCCCCTCCTTCGGAAAACCATACGCTCCCAAAGTAAGGGTGAAGGGTTTCTCATGTATCCTCATTTTATCCGCATGCAGGATACCGTTAGGCAGTGGAATATCCGCCAGATCCATACATGCCAGACCCTGAAAATTATACTGAAAGTTAAAATACTCCTGGCGGTACAGCACGCCGTCCCGCACCCCGCCATACAGCATGATATTGGGAATCTGCGCCTGATGCTCCCCATCGTACTGCAGGCTGTACTGCATGGCCTCTGCCCCCCGGCGGTCAAAATCCTCCCAGGGAAAACGGCTGTGAAACGCCAGACGTATATATGCCTTGATGTAATCATCCTGCGGGTGGAACACATTTTTAGCTGTGCAGAATTCCGCCGCCCCGTTGGCACCCTGATGAAATGCCGCGATGCCCGGTCCGTCCATAACATAAGAGCTGTACGCATCCTCCCTCAAAGTATCCCAGTCCCCGTTATTCTCCTTCGCAGTCCAAAAGGGGTGGTCTTTCGGAAGATTCAGACAGAGGAACGGATTTGCCATCCAAAAGGGACTCTCTGCACAACTGTAATCCTGAAGCATGGGCGGGAACTCCCCGTAAAACCCAAGAACAGGCACACCGTTTTGAAACACTTTGTCGTTCTGTATGAACTGCAGAAGCGCTCCGGAATTGATCCGTCTGGCAAGTCCGGGGTCCATCTCGTGCCTTTTCAGGAAGAACACCGAGGCAAAGGGCGCAGTGGCGGCGTTCCGGTAGATACCGCTTCTCCCCCACATGGTCACATGGGCCTCTCTGTCAAACATTCCCGTGTATTTTTGAAGAAGGCAGTTGGAATACGCATCTATCCGTTCTGCCATATCCGGCTCTTTCTCGTACCCGTACCACACATTCCAGAGTGCAGCATACACATGAAAGGCCCAGGGGCTGTAATAATCAAAACGGTGTCCGTCCCTGAACCAGCCGTCACCGGCATAGTAGGAAAGAATGGTCTGGGCATGATCCTTCATCTTATGCTCATCAATTTCATATCCCTGGCTCCACAGAAACCCTAAGATCAGCATATTGAACAGACGCCAGTTGTGGGGCACTGTCCTTGCGTCTCCGAATTCACGCAGATACTCCGCTATTTTATCCCTTTCCTGCTGTGTGTAGGAATCCCATATAACTTCCCTGCACTGCCAGAGGCCGATCGCCAGCGACGCGCACTCGCAGGTATGCTGAAAGCAATGCTCCTTTTCCCCGGACATGGCATCCAGTTCTCTGTAGGTAAGCATATAATCCCCGGTTCCCTTTGTGACTGCGCGAAGTATATGTTCTCTGTAATACTCCTTTACGGAAAATCCTCCTGCTTCAGCCTCCGGTCTGTTGTGAAGAAGCGGAGCCGCTATCAGGAAACTCCTTGCCAGGCCCTCGAATCTGGCGGCAAATGTTTTCCATTCCCCGCTGTTTTTATTGGGATAACTGACCGCAAATTCTGTTCTCGGACAGTATATGGGCGTATCAAAATCCCCGATGTTGGAGAAAATCCCATCTAACAGAAACTGAGCAGCATCCAGCCAGTGTTCTCTTGTCATTCCGGTATAGGGACTTTTCTCATGATCCGGGTTATTTATTCTGAACTTCATGTATCTCCTCTCCCTGCCCGGACTCTAATGTATAGATATTATACAGCCGGGACAGTGTTATGTATTGCTGTGTCCAGCACTATAGAATGATATCATGAATGAAGAATTTTTTTATTCCTATTTTTATACAAAACATTGCAAATACCGTACACTATTCCTCGGTTATCCACGGTCTTTGGCCCGCCTCTTTTCTGAACTTACCGGGAGACATCCCGTATTTCTTTTTAAAGCAGTACCCAAAATAATCCGCCGCGGAAAACCCGGTCTTCTCTGCAATTTTTTCCACAGAATCACGGGTATCCTCCAACAGACGGCAGGCAAGCTCCAGTTTATTATCCATCTGCATCTGCCGGAATGTGATTCCATAATGGCTCTTCATCAGGCGCTGCACCTGACGCACACTGAGCCCAAGCGCTTCCGCCAGTCCGTGTATGGTAATATGTACCGGGTCGTCCAGAAACATTCTCTCTATCTGCAGATATTTCCCCTCATCGGAGCATGGCATGTACACTTCCCCCTGCTCGGGCTGCCCTGCCCGGTACATCCTGCCAAGTGTGATAAAAAGCTGGCCTGCCAGATGCGGTATCATTGCCTGAAACCCGGCAGGTCTCCTCTCTGTCTCACGGATTATCCCCCGGAGGATATCCGACACCTCCCCCGCATCATCTCCAATCCAGAAACGCTGGTCCAGCAGGCATTCCATCCAGTCCTCCCGCTGCGGCTGCGCCCTGCAGGACAGAGGAACCGTATAATAGAGGACCAGCTCCTCCATAGGCTCCCTGGACACTGTGATCTGTTCATGTGCCACTCCCGGTCCTGTCAGGTAAAAGGTCCCCTTTTTAAGTCCGTGCTCTCCCGAGCGGAGGCGCAGTATGCCTTCTCCTGATTCTATATAATGAATTTCATAGCTGGTTATGCTGTGCACGTGCATCTTAATGTGACCTGTGATCCCATGTCCCACAGATACTATATGAAACGGTACACCGTCCAGATTCACTTTGTAATTCACATCTGCCATTTTTCTTCCTCTTTTCAGAAGCTTTACTTGGTAAGTATTCAGCCGGCGGAATCGTTACCTTTTTATAACTGTTCAGTCAGGTCTGCGCATTTACTGCGCTGACCGTGCATAAGAGTAGTGGTAGCAGGTATTCGTCCCATCGCAAAGCGATTTTTAATGGGCGAATACCCGTAACTATTCAGCTGGCTGAATAGTTACACCTTTTTTGTAATTATACATGCTTTCCGCGTATATGAAAACCGGTTTTGAGCACGCGGTGTCCTCACCCTGAAAATAACGACATTCCGACAGAAAACTGGACGCTTTTCTGTCTTTTTATTTCCTGTGCCGGGACATACAATAGAGACAGTTACGGAAAGGAGAACGCCTATGTACAGCAAAGAAATGTATTTACAGCAAATTGAAGATGTCATTAACAGAGGGCCATACAAAGCCAACTGGGATTCCCTCTCTGCCCACGAGACCCCCGCCTGGTTCCGGGATGCAAAATTCGGTATTTTTATTCACTGGGGCGCCTACTCTATACCCGCATTCGGAAACGAATGGTATCCGCGGAATATGTACATACAGGGCAGTCCGGAATACGAACACCACCGCCGGGTATATGGAGATCAGAAGGACTTCGGCTACAAGGATTTCATTCCCCTGTTCAAAGCAGAACGATTTGACGCCGCCGCCTGGATAGACCTGTTTAAAAAGGCCGGGGCCAAATATGTTGTTCCCGTTGCAGAGCACCACGACGGCTTCCAGATGTACCGCAGCGATATTTCCCACTGGAACGCTTTTGAAATGGGCCCGCACCGTGACGTCCTGGGAGAACTGACAGAGGAAATGCATAAAAACGGGCTGGTGAACGGAGCCTCCACCCACCGTATTGAACACTGGTTTTTTATGGGACATGGGCGGGATTTTGACAGCGATATCACCGGCTCTGAAAAAGAAGGAGACCTGTACTGGCCTGCCATGCCGGAGGGGGACCATCAGGACTTATTCAGCAAACCCGTCCCCACCAGAGAATTTCTTGAGGACTGGATGGTGCGGACCTGTGAGCTTATAGACCGCTACCACGTAAAAGAGCTGTACTTTGACTGGTGGATCCAGCACAGCAGCGCCAAACCCTATCTGCAGAAAATCGCTGCCTATTATTATAACCGCGCCGCAGAGTGGAAAGAAGAGGTTGTGATCGCCTATAAACACGACGCCTTCATGTTCGGCACCGCCCTGGTGGATATTGAACGGGGACAGTTTGCGGACGTACAGCCATTTTACTGGCAGACAGATACTGCTGCCGCAAAAAATTCCTGGTGTTATACAGAGAACAACGAATTTAAAAAGGCAAAGGATATCCTCTGTGACCTGGTGGATGTGGTCAGCAAAAACGGAAATCTTCTGCTGAATGTAGGCCCGAAGGCAGACGGAACCATCTCGGAGGAGGACACGGAGATACTGCTGCAGATCGGAGCATGGCTGAAGGCAAACGGTGAGGCCATTTACGGCTCCCGCGTGTGGCGCACAGCCGCGGAAGGTCCCACAAAGGTGGAAGAAGGACAGTTTACAGATGGTAAGGACAAAGTCTTTACAAAAGAGGATTTCCGGTTCACAGTTAAGGGATCACACCTCTATGCCGCCTGCCTTTCCTATCCTGAGGACGGCCGCATTGTCATAAAATCCCTGGCCGAACAGGATGCATCCAGACTGCCGAAATTCCACGGCATCATTGAAAATGTGGAAGTGCTGGGTTTTGAGGAATCTCCGGTCTGGAAAAGAACAGAAAACGGACTGGAAATAGAAACGCAGAATGTGAGATCCGACAAACCCGTAGTGTTTAAGATTGCAATCAAATAGCCGCTCTTTCGGATGGCAGAAGACGCACAGCCATTTGTCATAACTCTAATGGTAAAAATGCCCCATAAGTGCCTGTATCATGACATTTATGGGGCATTTGATGTTCTTTTTCTCCTCCGTAATCACAGTTAAACGGTAACTCTAACCAGCAGTTCTTACCTGTCTCCGCAAAAAGCCGGCAGATGAGTCCCTCCCGTACTTACGGCAGGGCATATACCATTAAACTTGAACAGTATTATCTTCGCACCCTCTCGCCATTACAAAGTAAGTTTTTCCTTGTTCAGCAGCTCTCCGATTCCCCGGCAGAGGGCATTTACATTCATCTCCAATATTTCCATTCCGTATTCCCGTGAGGCATCTGTCCTCGGGTCAGCCCCTGCCACAGCTATGGGCAGTTCCTCTCCGTTCCGAATTCTTTCAAGCTGAACAAGTTCCGGGCGGACCGCCATGGTAATGGAAGTCTCATTGGCTGCAGCATGGTCATTCTGAAATCTCAGCCTGTCATCTTCCATGAAATCAAAAGCTGTCACCCCGATCAGACCGCATTTGCTGTGCAGTTCTTCTTTCAGAGCACCAAACTGCCGAATGGACGGCCCATGGCCATGGGCAGCAAGTATTTTAAATCCTGCTCTGGACAGATTTGCTCCAATACGCAGAATCATTCCTCGGTACTCCTCATCCGGCATCCAGTAGGCACTTCCGGGAAGCTGCTGCATTTCATAAGGCACTATGGTCCCGCCTGTGCAGATATCCATACCGTAAAGCTCCCTCTCCGGGTCATGGTAAAACCGGTCAGGCCCGAGAAAGAGTTTCGGCAATACGATTCCGCCTATCCTTTCTGCTGTCCGTATAAATAATTCCTGAGACTGAATCCCGTCCGCTCCCAGGGGCAGATGGGGACCATGCCATTCCAGCGTCCCCAACGGCAGGTACGCTACAGGGCACGCCTGCAGCCGGTCCTGAAATTCTGCCGGGCATAGCTCTTCGTACAGGACTTTTTCTGTCATGTGGTATTTCCTCCTCTTTTATTCTCTTCTTTGTATGGATGCATGAAGTTTTTTAATATACTCCGGCATAATACCAAACTACTTTCTCAGATGCAGCAAAAGGATATTCCAAACGTATTTCAATATTGCAGATAATACCAGGCATAACACAACCGTATTTGCAACTATAGGAATTGAAATATTTAAAAAATAGGGACCATTTGCATGGTTTATTATGGAGATGTTTAATATTCCGATACACGCAAGCCATAAAATGCATCGAAGGTAAAAACTGGACTTAGATTTTATGTCCGTATATATTTTTTCCGTACTGCAGCTTCCATCTGCTTCAAAATAGTAGAATCCCCATTGTTTATGAACAAGTTTCATATTTAACTCGTCTAAAAATCCCACGAACTCCTCACTGTTTTTAAGAAATCCCCTTTGGTCTATGCAGTACCGGTATGTCCCCTTTTCGCAGGGTTCAAACTTATAAGAGAACCCGTGCTTTCCGACGAAACGGCAACCTTCACTGCTCATATCATTCAGCCACTTTTCTTCCTTTTCTATGGACAGAAAAAATTTAGTCACTTCCATTCTCATCCCCTCCATTCAATATCTGCTGTCCCAATGTGTAATTCAGCTTTAGCCTTCTCACTTCCCTTTCCAAAACAGCTCTGCCTTTATCTGTGATCAAATATGTCTTTTTCCTGTCATCCCGGGCATATAGAGCGATCCACTCCTTTTTCAGCAGCGCATTCACTGCCCCGTAAAGTGTTCCTGCCCCGGGTTTTACCCTGCCTTCTGTGTGCTCCTCCAGAAACTGCATAACTCCATATCCATGATTCGGACTGCAGAATGCCAGCAATACCAGATAGGAGATTTCGGTCAATATTTCATTTCCGCATTCGCGCATGCATATTCCCTTCTTTATTACGTTTAGTGTAATATTATTATATCTCTTTGGAGGGCATAATGCAAGGGGTAATTGTAATTCCGCTTTGCGCAGCCGGAACAGTAAATGCGCAGAACTGACCGTACTATTATGGCATGCAATGGCACCATAGAAATCCATGCTTATCATCGGACATGAAGACAGATTTGTTGTTGCGGCTAATATAATTTCGGAAATCTATTTAGCCTTTGTTATTAAACTACACCCTTCACTACATTAGATACTCTTTTATCAACCTTTCCGCAATTCTGATATTCAGCGGATGATCTTTCGTTTCATAAGTCAAAATCAACTGTTTACCTGTATAAATCCTGTTTTTCTCATAACACTCAATCTTTTTAATTGCTGTCTGACAGTAATCCTCCACATCCATAAGCCCTAAATGCTCCCAATAATACGTTTTCCCGGTCCGTTTGTTCAGTATTGTGAAATCAGGTTTAACATATCCATACCCCTGAAGATATAAAGGTACTTCATAGAAATACGGAATATTCATTAAATAAAATTTATCCGCAAGAATTTTTTCTGATTTCGAGCGCACACATTCTCCCTTCTCCGTATATATTTGGGATATGCATTTGGCTTCTCCTGATTCAGCTATTTTTATTTCATTTTCTTGTATCCACTGTTCTGCAAATTCATCCTCAGACAATATATAAGGTACGATCATTTCTTGTCTGGCCTGTGAAAGCCTTTCATATGTATAAAGTAAATCTTTCCATGTACAGACATCATATATTCTCTCCAGTTCTTTTATTTTCTTTCTGATAACCGGAAGCATCTTTTTAGCATATTCCTTTTGCGCCAGCCCTTTAATAAGCGCCTCATTACTCTTTTTAATATATCTGCCCTTTGTATCTTTTGGCTCTGTTCTCCAATAGTATTGATTGGAATTGTGATTTTTTGCAATGCGGAGAGTACCTGGGGGCGCATTTTTCAAATCATCCGCAGCCATCTTTTCCATTTCTTTTAGTTTCCTCAATTCCTGTGCAGCGCACATTTTTATTTCTTCCATAATTACGCCTTTCTATGATTGTTTTTCCGCGATTTACGGATAAGATATAGGATTGTATCAGAATATAGTAGGTAAATTTTATCCTCCAAATAGTATTTTCAATAGGAATTACCTACAAGCAAAGAGAGTTTCTAAGAAATTATTTGTAAATATAAAAAATAAGAGCCGATTTTCTTAAAGATAAACCTATTATATTGGTCGCCTGCGTTAAATTTATATGTAATGACTTAAATTTGGGATAGTTTGTTCAGATATTTTACAGATAAAATAGAACTATATTAGAATTGTTATCCGCAATACACCCTTTTTCGTTCGGGCATACTGCGGATAACCGATTTATTTTAGATTAATTAGTATAATTTTGCCCCTGCCGGGATATGCTCATCCACCATCAGACAGTGCAGTTTTTCCTCTCCGTTTTCATGATGAACCGCAGAAATGATCATTCCGCAGGAATCAATGCCCATCATAGGACGGGGAGGCAGGTTTGTGATTGCAATCAATGTCTTTCCTACCAGCTCTTCCGGCTCATAAGTATCGTGGATGCCGCTTAAGATCACACGGTCTTCATCTGTGCCGTCGTCTAAGACAAACTTCAGAAGTTTCTTGCTCTTGGGCACCGCGGTACATTCTTTTACCTTCACGGCACGGAAATCAGACTTTGCAAAAGTGTCAAAGTCAACCATATCCTTGAACAGCGGCTCAATCTCAACATTAGAGAAATCAATCTTCTCCGGAACATTCACAGCTTCTGCCGGAGCTGCTTTTTCCGCTTTTTTAGGAGCGTCAGAACCTCCCAGACTCTTCATCGTGGGGAAGCATAATACATCTCTGATCGCTGCAGAATCTGTCAGCAGCATAACCATACGGTCAATACCGAATCCGATACCCCCTGTAGGAGGCATACCAATCTCCAGCGCATTCAGGAAATCTTCATCTGTGGTGTTGGCTTCCTCATCGCCCTGGGCCAGCAGTGCTTCCTGTGCTTTGAAGCGCTCTCTCTGGTCGATGGGGTCATTTAACTCGGAATAAGCGTTTGCCATCTCCCAGCCATTCATGAAGAACTCAAAACGCTCTGTGTACTCCGGATTCTCCGGTTTTTTCTTTGTCAGCGGAGAGATCTCAATGGGGTGGTCCATAACAAAGGTAGGCTGGATCAGATGCTCCTCTGCGAACTCCTCGAAGAACAGGCTCAGGATATCACCCTTCTGATGTCTCTCCTCGAACTCTACATGGTGCTCTTTTGCAGCGGCTCTTGCCTCTTCCAGGGTATGGATCTCGTTAAAGTCAACGCCGGCATATTTCTTGACAGCATCCACCATAGTAATTCTCTCGAACGGTTTGCCCAGGTCCATCTCCACGCCGTTATAAGTGATCACAGTGGTTCCCAGAACCTCCTGCGCCACATGGCGGTACAGGTTCTCTGTCAGATCCATCATTCCCTTGTAATCTGTGTAAGCCTGATACAGCTCCATCAGCGTAAATTCCGGGTTGTGTCTGGTATCCAGGCCCTCGTTGCGGAATACTCGTCCAATCTCGTATACGCGCTCCATGCCGCCAACGATCAGTCTCTTCAGATACAGTTCCAGGGAGATACGCAGCTTAAAGTCCTCATCAAGAGCATTGAAATGTGTCTCGAAAGGTCTTGCGGCTGCACCACCTGCATTTGCCACCAGCATAGGGGTCTCCACCTCCATAAATCCCTGGCCGTCCAGGTATTTACGGATGCTGCTGATGATCTTGGAACGTTTGATGAAAGTGTCCTTTACTTCCGGGTTCATGATCAGGTCCACATATCTCTGACGGTAACGCAGGTCTGTATTGGTCAGACCGTGGAACTTCTCAGGCAGAACCTGGAGGCTCTTGGATAACAGTGTCACAGCAGAAGCGTGAATGGAGATCTCACCTGTCTTTGTTTTGAAGACTTCGCCTGTGATGCCTACGATGTCGCCAATGTCCATTTTCTTGAAATCCTGATAGGATTCCACTCCGATACTGTCACGTGCCACATAAGACTGAATGTTGCCCTGTAAATCCTGCACATTGCAGAAGGAAGCTTTTCCCATGATACGTTTTGACATCATACGTCCTGCTATGGTTACGGATTTTCCTTCCAGCTCTTCAAAAGCATCTTTGATTTCCTGGCTGTGATGGGTTACATCGAATTTGACGATCTGAAACGGGTCTTTTCCGTTTGCCTGTAACTCAGCTAATTTTTCACGGCGGACCTTCAATAACTGGTTGACGTCCTGCTCCTTAACATTCTTTGACTGCTCTGCCACTTTACACACTCTCCTTCATCTATATGTTTCTTTCAATCTCCAGAACCTTATATTCCATAACTCCGGAAGGCATCTCTACCTGTACGGTCTGTCCTTTTTTAGCTCCGATCAAGGCTTTTCCTACCGGAGACTCATTGGAGATCTTGCCTTCCAGGCTGTTTGCCTCTGTGGAACCTACGATTTTGAATTCAATCTCCTCTTCAAATTCCACATCATATACTTTTACCTTACATCCAACACTGATGGTAGCCAGATCCACTTCATCTTCCACTACGACCTCAGCGTTTTTCAGGATTTTTTCAATTTCTTCGATTCTTGCTTCGATATCGCGCTGCTCGTCTTTAGCCGCATCGTACTCTGCATTCTCAGACAGGTCACCCTGCTCTCTGGCCTCTTTGATCTTACCGGCTACTTCTTTTCTTTTGTATACCTTCAAATCATGAAGCTCATCCTCTAATTTTTTCAGTCCCGCATACGTAAGAATATTTTTCTTCTCTTCCATTTTTATACACCCTTTCTTCTATATTATAAAGTAAGAAGAGGGCCTGCACGGCACAAAGCCGGACAGAATCCCATATTCTTCTCCCAGTATAATCCATCTTTTTCAGGTTTCATTAACCTAACAGTCATAATATTATAAGAAAAACCCATCAGAATGTCAAGAACAATCTAACATTCTTGCCAAATAATCCATTACATCTGTAACAATTTACATAACCCGCACTACTACATTGAATCATCCTGTATACTGCCACTCTAAATCCTCCGAAACTTCCGTCCACCTATACACTACCGCTTTGAATCCTTTGAAACTTTCGCCCTTCAACACACAGTCATGCGGGCATGGGTATCTCTCATGCAGGCATTCCCGCGTCTTTAGCGAAGGCAAGATCCACCGTTTACGGAAACTTAGACACGAGGGCTCTCCCGAGTGCTCTTAGTTGCAGTTAACGGTTAGCTTGACTGAGTGTTGCGGGTGTTTGCATGAGAGATACCCATGCCCGCATGACGTCCGCTTAAGCCACAAACAAAACATCAAAACATCTCCACAAGCCTCTCAAGCTGCTCATACGTCTCTATTTCATTCACCTTCCGTCTGACAGATGCCGAGTGAGGCATTCCCGCTGTATACCACGCAACATGCTTTCTCATCTCCCGCATACCGGTATACTCCCCTTTATACTCAAGCTGCAGACGTGCATGTTTCAAAATCATCTCCCTGACATCCGAAGAGGAGGGCTCATCCGGCATGGTGCCGTTCTCCAGATAAGACCGTATCCTGCTGAATATCCATGGATTTCCTCTGGCCGCACGGCCGATCATAATGCCGTCACACCCTGTCTCCTCCAACAGGCGCTTTGCACTCTCCGGTGAATCCACATCCCCGTTGCCGATAACCGGAATGGAGACTGCTTCCTTTACCCTGCGGATGATATCCCAGTCCGCCCTGCCGGAATAATACTGTTCTCTGGTCCTGCCATGCACTGCAACTGCTGCCGCACCTGCATCCTCTATGATCTTGGCGATTTCCACCGCATTGACGCAGTCCTCGGTAAATCCCTTTCTGATCTTGACCGTCAGTGGTTTCTGAATAGAGGATGCGACTTTTTTCACAATCTCTCCCACCAGTTTCGGATTTTTCATAAGGGCGGAGCCTTCCCCGTTATTGACTACTTTCGGAACCGGGCAGCCCATGTTGATGTCCAGGATGTCAAAGGGCTGTTCTTCTATCTGCTGAGCGATAAATCCCATCAGCTCCGGTTCTGAACCGAAAAGCTGCAGGGAGACAGGCCGCTCCCGGGGAAGGATCTGCATCAGGCTCTTTGTATTCTTATTCTTAAAATAAATGGCCTTTGCGCTGACCATCTCCGTGCAGAGAAGTCCTGCGCCCTGCTCTTTGCAGAGCAAACGAAATGGCAGGTCCGTGACTCCTGCCATGGGTGCGAGTATCAGGTTGTTCTCAAGAGTTACATTTCCGATTGTGAGTTTCATATTAACCTCTGCTCTTCTTTGTTTTTTCAAAAATGATCCTGAGACCGGTCAGCGTAAGCTGTGTATCGTACACGTCGATCATATCCGTCTCATCTGCAATGATCTTGCCCAGTCCTCCGGTTGCCACTACTTTCAGGTTCTCTATCCCTGATTCTTCCTTTACTTTCCTGATAATGTATTCCACCTGCCCGATATATCCGTACACAAGCCCTGCCTGCATACTGGTGATGGTCTCCTTAGCCAGGATGGACGCCGGCTTCTCTATGGCGATCTTCGGAAGCTTGGCAGCATCCTGCCACAGTGCTTTTGCGCTGATCTCAATGCCGGGGGAGGTGATGCCTGCCACAAAGCATCCGTCCTCTGTGATCAGGTCATACGTGGTGGCTGTCCCAAAATCAAGGACAAGAACAGGTCCGCCGTACAGTTCATAGGCAGCCACAGCGTCCACGATCCTGTCCGCCCCGATCTCCTTGGGGTTCACAGATGTTACACGGATGCCTGTCTTACATCCGGGTCCCACATGCAGCGGATAGGTGTTAAAATATTTTATGACGCCGCTTGCCAAAGAATGCATAACATCCGGCACAACGGAGCTGATAATGGCATCTTTTACCGCGTCTTTGGAAATTCCACGGTATTCCAGCATATTGCACATGAGAATACCGTACTCATCCGAAGTGCGGTTCTGTCTGGTCGTCATGCGGAAGGTTCCTTTTAACTCCTCCCCGTCAAACACGCCCAGGGTAATATTGGTATTGCCCACATCGATCACTAAAAGCATATTCTATTCCTCCCCTTCATTCAGGGTTTCCTCCACATCTTCTCCCAGGAAAAATACCCTGTAGTAGAGTTCCAGCGATTCCAGCAGTTCCTGTTTGTCTGCTCTGATCTGCTTGATCCGCAGCACACTTCCTATATCATCGTACATGGCATCTGATTCCAGAGCTTCTGTCTTGAACTCCAGACTGCCGTCCTCGTCAAATTCCAGTGTCAGGACTCCACCGATCTCCTCTGTGTAAAGTACGCACATAATATGCAGCTCATCCTGCACAGACTGAGGAAGTGCGGAAAAATCTTCATTAAAGTAGTATTTATGCTCATAGGCACTGGCGCCGCACAGCACTATCTTATCCTTATACATAAACTCTCCTTATACCATCCGTCTTATACATCATAACTAGTAACTATTCAGCCAGCTGAATCGTTACGGGTATTCGCCCATTAAAAATCGCTTCGCGATGGGGCGAATACCTGCCA
>NZ_JBBMFP010000025.1:0-80134 GCF_040095955.1 Blautia caccae
TTAGCCATTTTTCCGGTCAGAAAATAAATATAATCTTTTGCTAATTTAGGGTTGACTTTTCATAGCTGGTCTCCTTTTACCAATACTGTTTATTTTTATATTATACCAACAGCAATGTACAGGAAGCAATACCCTTTGCGTATTCCTTCCGCGATATATTACAATCGTACTTCGTTTGTTTCCTTCGAGTGCTTGACTCTCACCTTACGTGATACAGTATAATCAGAAAAAAACAGACACACCGGTGTATGTTTGAAAGGCGGGATGTAATTATGAAGGAAAATCTGGATATGAGCAGGTATTTTGCTGCACTGGAGGCATTCAAAGAAGAACATCATGATGAGGTGATCAAATACTGGAAAACGGAGAAAGCCTTTGACAACATGATAAAACAATTCAGGAAAAAAGAAAAACAGATGGCCAGGGACGCCATAAAAAGCTTTGGGAGCATAGACAAATACACGGATGCCATGATAGAAAATCTCGGGCATCTGACAGAAGTCGTTGAAGAACTCATGCGTATGTGATAAAATAACCCTCCACTATAACACCAGACTTGATATCTATGTTACGGTAGTCTTTGTAAGGAGGCATAAAAAAATGAACACATACAGGACTTCGGAAATCGCAGAAATCATCGGCGTACATCCCAATACGGTGCGTTTGTATGAAGAGCTGGGGCTGATTCCAAAACCCGGACGGCTTCCAAACGGCTACAGAGTATTTACAGAGCTTCACATAGAGCAGTTCCGCCTTGCCCGTCTCGCATTTCAGATAGAAGTGCTGCAGAACGGGCTGCGTAAGAAAATAGTACAGATGGTAAAAGTGTCTGCGGCAGGTGATTATGAGAAGGCACTGGAACTCACACGGGAATATCTGCTGCAGATTCGGCAGGAGATTGCCAACGCGGAGGAGGCCACCCAGATCGCTGAGCAGATTTTAGACGGCAGAACAGAAGAAAATCTGCACACCATGAAACGGAAGGAAGTGTCCGAATACTTAAATGTTTCTATGGATACCCTGAGAAACTGGGAGATGAACGGTCTATTGACAGTCAGACGCAGGCAGAACGGGTACCGCGTTTATACAGATGGAGATATCAAGCGCCTGAAGATTATCCGTTCCCTTCGGTGTGCCAACTATTCGCTGGAAGCTATTTTGACCATGCTCGGGCAGGTATCAAAAAATCCGGGGATAGATATCAAAAAAGCGCTGGATACACCGAAGGAGGATACTGAGATCATTACAGTGTGCGATAAACTGGTGACCTCCCTCACCGCGGCAGAGTTAAATGCGGAAAAAATGATGGAGAAGCTCACGGAAATGAAAATCAGATTTTCTGAACCCTCCATTTAACCACCAATGTTTTTTCCTGTGATATCCTTGTCCTTGATAAAACAAGGAGGTAAAAGATATGCAGGAAGTAATCAAAGTAGAACAGCTCACCAAATCCTACGGTAAGCTGCATGCAGTGGAAAATATAAGTCTGTCCGTTGACAGGGGAATGGTATTTGGCCTGCTCGGAGCAAACGGCGCAGGAAAATCCACCACGATCGAATGTATCCTGGGAACGAAAAAAGCCGACACAGGGACGATTCGCATTCTGGGAGCAGACCCTTTTAAGGACCGGAAAAAACTCTTTGAAAGGGTAGGGGTACAGTTCCAGGAGAGCAGCTATCAGGAGCAGATCACAGTGGCAGAGCTGTGCCGGGTGACTGCCTCATTATACAAAGAAGCCGCTGACCCTTTTGCACTGCTTGCGCGGTTTGGAATTGCGGATAAGAAGAAAAGCCCTGTCAAAGATCTGTCCGGTGGACAGAAGCAGCGTCTGTTTATTGTTCTTGCGCTGATACCTGATCCGGAAGTAGTTTTTTTGGACGAACTGACAACCGGGCTGGACGCAAAAGCACGGCGGGAGGTATGGAAAATACTTTCTGACCTGAAAGAAAAAGGTCTGACCATTTTTCTGACTTCACATTTCATGGATGAAGTGGAAGCTTTATGTGACGGTATCTGTATTTTGAAACGAGGAAAGATCGTTTTCTATGGAACAGTTTCAGAGGCGATAGAAAAAAGCCCGTATGAGAAATTTGAGGACGCTTATCTTTGGTATACAGACGAGGAGGAACAGGCCAATGAAAACATTTAGAACCATGCTTAAGACAGAACTGAAATTATCACTGCGAGGAATGGATATGTTCATATTTGCCATCTGTGTCCCTGTTGTGGTGTTGGTGATACTGGGAATTATATACGGAGAAAAGCCGGCCTATCCGGGGGCAGACTATACCTTTTTGGAACAATCCTTTGGCGCCATTGCCACTATATCTATTTGCGCCGGCGGGGTAATGGGACTGCCCTTGGTGGTCTCGGATTACCGGAGTAAAAAGATTCTGAAGCGCTATCAGGTCACCCCGGTCAGTCCGGCCATGATCCTGTTTGTGCAGGTAGTCATTTATACCTTGTATGCAGTGGTTTCTTTTTTGCTGCTGTATCTTACAGGTGCGCTCTTTTTCGGGTATCGGTTTAACGGGTCAGTGCTTCATTTTCTGGGAGGCTACCTGCTGGTGCTGGTATCCATGTTCAGCATCGGCATGATGGTGGGAGGCATAGCGCCGAATACGAAAATAGCGGGTGTGATCGCCAGTATTCTCTACTTCCCCATGCTGATATTTTCCGGGGCAACACTTCCCTATGAAGTTATGCCGGCAGCCATGCAGAAGGCAGCCAATATCCTGCCTCTTGCACAGGGGATAAAATTACTGAAAGCAGCATCTCTTGGGCAGGGCACAGAAAATGTGACGGTATCGGTCCTCATTATGATCGTGATCGCGGTACTCTGTACAGGGATAGCTTTTCGATACTTTAAATGGGAATAAAGCGGATGCAGCAGTGCTTTGTATAGATTTTGCAGACCGTCTATGATACAATGAAGAATATTAGAAATTCAGAACCCGGTCCTATACAGGAAAAGCCGGTATGACTTTTTGATGTTGGAACTGTGGTATCTTATAGAAAGCGAGGCTGCATTATGAGCGAACCTATACTTTTTAAGACACGTGAGGAGTTCAGGGATTGGCTGAAAAACAATTGTATGACCAGCGGCGGCGTCTGGCTGCTTTTCGGAAAAACGAAGGAGCTGGTGACCGTCAAAGCCGGAGAAGCACTGGAAGAGGCTCTTTGTTTCGGCTGGATTGACGGCCTTATGAAACGGGTCGATGAGAAATCTTATGTGAAATACTTTTCTGCCCGCAGAAGCGGCAGCAAATGGTCAGAAAAAAATAAGGCGCTGGCAGAGGCTCTTGAAAAACGCGGTTTGATGACGGATTTCGGAAGAGCAAAGATTGAGGAAGCAAAGAAAAACGGGCAGTGGGAGGGCACTGCCCCAAAAGTGGTTATAGGTAAAGAGCAGATAGACTCTGTGGCGGAACTGCTGAAAGGAAATGAACAGGCATATGCAAACTTCCTGAATATGTCCCCGTCAGTGCAGAAGACCTATACCAGAGCATATCTGGATGCCAGGACGGAGGCCGGACGCGTCAAACGGCTGGCGTGGATGACTGAGAGGCTGGAAAAGAATTTAAAACCCATGTGAAGGTTTTGCTCCGGACTGCCTGATCTGTCAGATAAAAAACTTTTTAATTCTCAGCGGGAATCAAATTACTGTTGTATTTGGTTTTGCCCGACATAACATCATCATAAAAGGTCTGTTTCCAATCTATGTAGTCAATGGAATCCTGAAGTTCCTGCATAGAGAGGAGCAGGTCTTTTCTTTTTTGCTCCAGAATGACTTTCCGCTTAGGTATGGAAGACTGCCCCTGGAGGCACAGAGCGAGATATTCTTTCATTTCTTTCAGGCTCATACCGCATTTCTTCAGACAGGTCAGGCTTTTGATCCATGCAATATCATGCGCATCAAAGACACGGCGATTTGTCTTGTCACGTTTTACATTGGGAATCAGACCCTCATTGCAGTAGAATTTCAGTGTTTCATAATGCATGCCTGTTTTCTCACAGGCCTGTTTCATTGTATACATGATAACCTCCGTAAAATAGGAAAACTTAAAAAAGCTATTGACCGGTAGCAGCTACCGGAGAGTACAATGCAAATGATATCAATGGAAATGCAGAATGTCAAGTTTGCAGTATGTTAAAAAACAGGAGGATTTGCTGATGTATAATATTAAGAAAAATTTTGGCTTCGGATGTATGAGGCTTCCCATGATTGACGGGGAGGTGGACCAAAGGCAGTTTTCAGAGATGGTGGACACTTTTTTGGAGGCCGGATTTAACTATTTTGATACGGCACACGGGTATCTGGGAGGCAAAAGCGAATTGGCACTAAAAAGCTGCCTGACCAGCCGGCATCCCCGGGACAGCTATATCCTTACCAATAAACTGACGACGTTTTTCTTTGAAAAGGAAGAGGAGATCCGGCCGTTTTTTGAAAACCAGCTTGCGTGGTGCGGCGTGGAATATTTTGATTTTTATCTGATGCATGCCCAGAGTGCGGAAAACTTTGCAAAATTCAAACGCTGCCATGCGTATGAAACGGCATTGGAACTAAAGAAAGAGGGAAAAATCCGCCATTTCGGCATATCCTTCCACGACCATGCAGATGTGCTGGAACAGATTCTGACGGAATACCCGCAGATTGAAGTCGTACAGATTCAATTCAATTACCTGGATTACGATGACCCTGCAGTACAGAGCCGGAAATGCTATGAGGTCTGCCGCAAATATGGAAAGCCGGTGATCGTTATGGAGCCGGTAAAGGGCGGTAATCTTGTCAATCTGCCGGATGAGGCCAGAGCCGTATTGGATGAGTTAAAGGGCGGCAGTCCGGCCAGCTATGCAATCCGGTATGCAGCCGGATTTGACGGTATGATGATGGTGCTTTCCGGCATGAGCACCCTGGACCAATTGGAAGACAACATCAGTTACATGAGAGAGTTTCAGCCTCTTTCCCAGAAAGAAATGGACGCAGTGGATAAAGTACGGAATATTTTCCGCTCCATGAATCTGATCTCTTGTACTGCCTGTCGGTATTGTACAGATGGATGTCCGAAACATATATCTATCCCTGATTTGTTTGCCTGCATGAATACAAAACAGCTCTATCATGACTGGAACGCGGATTATTATTACAATAACGTCCACACAAAGAAAAACGGAAAAGCATCTGACTGCGCAAAATGCGGAAAATGTGAGGATGCCTGTCCGCAGCATCTGCAGATCAGGAATCTCCTGGAAGATGTTGCAAAAGAGTTCGAGAAAACCTGCCGTTAGGCAGCAATTATCTCCAAGAGACAACAGCGGGTTAGCAGTGTGGCACAGCACGCTGCGCCTGAACCATCCGATTTTTGAGCAGACAGTTGTAGATGGAAGAATAGGATTGCAGTGATTGTGTGTGATAATGTATAATAAAGATAGTAAAAGATAGAAACAGAAATTCAAGAATGGAGTTTTTCGGATTATATGAGTATCTTCAGGACGAATTCCAGAAATTATTTTAGGAGATTGTCATATGGAGAATTATGGAAGTATTGAAGTGAAGATTGATGAAATGCTCGAAAAGAGAAATTTAAGTAAAAATAAATTATGTTTTAAAGCACAATTAGAACGGAAGCAATTAAATAAACTTTACAAAAACGAAGCGGTAAGAATTGATTTCGGTGTTCTTTGTCGAATATGTTTTGCTTTGGATTGCGACATATCAGATATATTGATATATAAAAAGCCTGAGTAAAGGCCAATAATAAAAAGATGTAAAGAGGGGATTCTACTAATGAAGATACTAAGTATATCAGCAACCAATATTCAACATTCCCAAAAGAACAGCATGTCACTATTACTATGCAACAAAATAGCGGAATTTTTGAATTGTAAAGAAATACAATGTGAAGTAATCGATTTAAGAGACTATACTTTGCATCCGTGTATTGGATGTGGTAAATGTTTTAGTAGTAAAAGATGTAGTGCTGATTCAGATTTCAATAAGATTTACAATAAAATTACCAGGTCAGACGGAATCTTTTTTATTTCACCTCATTATGCTCCCATTCCTGCCAAACTTAGTATGGTGCTGGAGAAAATGGAGCAGATCACCTTTTTACATTGGTGGAAAGATAATACATATAAGTCTGAATTATATGGACTGCCCGCGGGAATAATTTCGCATGGTGGTGGGTCTGATTGGGCATTAAAAAGCTATAAAGCAATGGTTAATGATACAATCGCAAATGCTTTAGACACAATTCAATGTAAAGTAGTACCATATGACGAAGAATGGAATACTGGAATTTCCATACCAGTACAAAGAGTTATGGAAGATAGCGATATCTTCCCAATACAAGAATATGATTGGCCTATGATTGATCAAAAAATAAAAGATTATATCGAATTTTTCTTGAGAAAGATTTAATATTAATGAAAGACAGATGTTATTGTTGAATGTGTATCAGACGGCAATAATATTTAAAAAGAAGATAGGAATCACCGTTTCTACTGTTAATTGATTCGGTGATTCCTGTCTTGTTTATCTGTAGTTCTCGCTACATAATTCTTTCGGCATCTGTATGAAGAGGTGCAAAAAGTTGTTTTATCCCCATCGGATATATCGGAAATCTTAAGCGGAGGCGCAGGTTCTATTGAGGTAAAATAAAAGCAGGCTGTCTATAGGCGGTGTATGACATGGCATAATGCATCTGACAGCGCTTCAGAAAACTCTTTTTTCCTGTCAATGAATGGAATATGTCCGGTGTTCCTTATTGTTATAAATTTCTTATAAGGTGCGGAAATAGCATTAAAATATTTAACTGCCATAGGATAAGGTGTTGTCCAGTCGCAGTCACCGGCAATGATGATAACCGGAGTTTCATACTGCAGTGTATAATCGTACATGGTTGATTTTTGGTCCGCTAAAAGTGTCTCATAAAGCGCACTGTTTGCTGCAATGAGACTACCAAAACTGAACATCCATCTTAAATTTCGGAAGGTCATATACGGAGAAAAAAGCTGTAGGATGAGCATTTTACTGCTGTATTGGGAAGGCAGATACTTCTCTTTTAACTGACGGAATTTCAGCAGTTTTGCTGCTTCCGGTTTATCAAATTTTCGGCACTTCATTATCGGTTCAAGCATTTTTTCTATTTCATATGCATCCTGAGGGCGGCCCGCTGCATAAGCCAAGTGGACGGCTTCCTGTGCGGATACCTGTTCTGATTTTTTAAAATCCAGCATTTGGCTGACGGAAATACAGGCCAATACCTTTTCAGGGTGCTGACCCGCATAAATAGCACCGGGAAAGGTTCCCCACGAGTGCCCCATGAGGATAACCTTTTCTTTTTGAAACTCCAAACGAATATGATCGACAAGCTCATCTAAGTCCGACAGCAGTAAATCCAGAGTAGGTTTTGCGGCTGTTTTATTCTGATAAAAGGTATTTCCACAGCCCCGCTGGTCCCAGTGGATCACGGTATAATCCTGTTCCAGCTCTGCCTGCCAATCATAGGAATAATATGCCATCGGATTGCCTGGCCCTCCGTGCAGCATAAGAATAACCGGATTGGAACTATCCTGTCCCCGGATTTGTATGTACTGTTTTATTTTGCCTATGGTTATATATTCAGATCTTTGAATCCCTGTTTTTGAACGGATTTTATATTGATGGGCAAAAGTGATTCTGCCTGTAATGATCGTGAGTACAAATAATAATATACATCCCATCAATAGGAGCAGTATGCTTTTCATTGACTTTCATCCTCTAATACCCTTAATATTTCTTCAATAAACTGCTGCTGCCTGCGGATAATGGCAAACATGTTTTCTATAGTGATCCTGGAGATTGGAGAAATCGGTTCATTAGCATTTTCGTTACTCTTTTCCCCCTGTTTCAGTGCGCTGTATTCCATTTGCAGCTTCTCTTTTTGTGATTCCAGGGCCTGCCGGGCATTTTCGCGGGGGATTTTATCGATGAGAGATAATCCGCTGTACAGTGTTGTAGGATATAGGACAGAGGAAGCGCCCAGTGCATCAAATATTAAGGATTGCAGATAAGCTGTTCCCTTGTCTGTGATTTTATATACAGCTTTTTGCCGGTGGCCCGTGTATTCCACATCAGCTATCTCAATATAGTTATCCTGTTCCAGTTTTTTTAACGCATGATATATGGAACCAACCAATACACCGCCCCATCTTTCAGCATCTGCCATGCTTATCTTTTGCTGAATATCGTAGCCGGACATAGGGCGTTCCTCGAATAAGCCGAGTACCAGTAACTTTGTCACAGTTTCTTTACCTCCGATTCATATACTCAATATTGAGTATACAACAATGAGGAAATTTGTCAAGGTATTTTACAAGACTGCATTATCCGTAATACTTTATAGGATTACTTGACAGAATCCACATTAGAATTTACAGTTAAAGACAAATGATAAGTTTTTCTACAGGCTGTTAATATGGTGGGAGAACTGATAGGAAAAAAGCTATATGCTTATATTTGACAGAGCATGGAAAAAACGGATAAAGGATGAATATTATGAAAACAAAACTGGTTTGTTTTGATTTAGATCATACATTGATCAGAGGAATCCATTCAGTTATGCTACCCTGCATCTTGAACGGCAAAGAGGAGGAACACGCCATAATCCAGAAACAGGAAGAAAACTGAAAAATAAGCAGGAGCAGAAATATATTATATGAATGTTTATGACAATATTTTCAAATTCAAAGGTTCCTGGAGATCCTACCAGGAACGGGTATTAAAACATGCGGATACATATCTTCAGGATGGAAAAATACATATTGTGGCGGCTCCGGGGTCAGGGAAGACAACCCTTGGTATTGAGCTTATAAGGAGACTGGGGTGTCCGGCGCTTATCCTGTCGCCCAGGCTTGTTATCCGGGAACAATGGCTGGAACGTATTCGGGAGGCGTTTTTGACAGAAGATGCGGAACACGGAAATATTCTGTCAAATGATCTGAAGTCTCCGGGATTGGTGACCTCCATAACATATCAGACCCTGTACAGCGGAATGAACCGTTATAAGGGTGAGCTGCAGGAGGAAGATACGGCGGGGGGCAGCCAGTCTGTGGATTTTTCCGGATTTGATCTGCTGGAGGCAGTCAGGACAGCCGGGATACGGGTGATTTGCCTGGATGAGTGCCATCATCTGCGCAGCGAATGGTGGGCTGCGCTGGAACATTTTATGCATGAGATGGAAAACGCCGGGGTGAAGGTCATATCTCTGACTGCAACACCGCCCTATGATTCCACACCGTCCCAGTGGGAACGGTATATACAGCTCTGCGGACCGATCGATGAGGAGATCATTGTTCCGGAACTGGTTCGGGAAGGGAGCCTATGCCCGCATCAGGATTATGTCTATTTTAATTTTCCTACCGGTGAGGAGGAAGAAAAAGTCAGGGACTTCAGAAACCAGGCGGAATCATTGCTTCAGAGCCTGATGGCAGACCGTGAATTTTTAAATATCATGGCTTCCCATCAGAAAATGCTGGATTATGATACATATGCGGAAACGATGCTGGAGGAACCGCCGTATGTATCCGCAATGCTGATTTTTTACACCGCAGCCCGGATTCCTTTTGATACAAGATGGAAAAAGCTTTTAGGCGTCAGGAATTTTCCGGAAATGGATGTGCACTGGATGGAAATATTACTGCAGAAGCTGCTGTTTGATGACAAAGACAGTTTTGTATGCGATGCGTATTACCGGGAAACACTTACGAAACAGCTGAAGAAGCAGCAGTTCCTTGTACGGCAGAGAGTCGGTCTTGTATTCAACAGTGGGATACAGAAATTACTCACAAACAGTCTGGGAAAGCTGGAAAGTATCAAGGCAGTTGTGAAAACAGAATTCAGGTCCATGAAATCAGAGCTGCGGATGCTGATACTTACCGATTACATACGGAAGGAATTTAAAACAATCATTGGAAACCCGGATGCGGAGGTCAAAAGTATCGGCGTAGTTCCCATTTTTGAGATGCTGCGCAGGGAAGCGGCACCGGACTGCAGACTGGGGGTTTTGTGCGGCAGCATGATCATTCTTCCGGTCACAGCGCTTCCCTGCCTGGAGGCCCTTTTGCGGGGAAGCACCGAAAACTGCAGTATGTCTGCCAGGGAGTTCGCAGACCGGGAAGGCAATCCGACGGGATATGCCCAGATAGATATCAGCGGCAGAACCTCTGATACGACAAAATGGATCACACAGGTTTTTGAAGCAGGATATGTGCAGGTTTTAATTGGCACAAAGTCACTGCTGGGAGAAGGATGGGATTCCCCGGGAATCAATTCCCTGATTCTGGCCAGTTTTGTGGGTTCCTATATTTTAAGCAACCAAATGCGCGGAAGAGCGATTCGTGTGATGCAGGGCAATCCGGAAAAGACAAGCAATATCTGGCATCTGGTCTGCATTGAAAACCAGAAAGAAGTGCGTGCAATGCGCAGGCTGGGATGCGATGAAGAAATGCTGTCGGAGGACTTTGCCACACTAAAACGGCGTATGAAGGGATTTATCGGGGTCAGCTATGATGGGACCAGTATTGAGGACGGTATGGAGCGTCTGGATATTATCCAAGGTCCTTTTGACAGGAAACGAGTTCTGGTGATCAATCAAAAAATGGAGGAACTGGCCGGGAACCGTGAGGGGCTGCGACAGAAATGGAAGGATGCCATCTTGATGTATGACGGTATGGAGGTCATGGATGAAGTGGAAGTGGAACAGGGAAGGTTAAAGACAAAAGCTGTATTTTTCAATATTATGGGGCTGGTCTTTCTGGATGTAGCTTCTATGGTTATTATCCAGGGCATCCATATATGGGGAGAAAGTGCCGGCAAAAAAGATGTTTTTTCCCTGCTCCTGTATCTTGCTGCTATGCTGTTTCTCTCAATAGGCATGATTTTTCTGGTGTGGAAAGGGATAAAATATCTGACGCCGCTTCGATATTTACAGCTCATTGGAAATGGGGTGCTTAAGTCCCTGGAGTATAAAGGGCTGATTTTATCAGCGGCGCGGGTGGAAGCCAGTGACTTAAACGGCGCGTTTTATGAAGTATATCTAAAGGGCGGAAGCGTACGGGAAAAAGATATTTTTTCAAACTGTGTGGAAGAGTTTTTTGGTGTAGTGGATAACCAGCGCTATCTGCTGTACAGAAGGCACGCGGGTGTGGGAATGATGAAATATTTCTGTGTGCCGGAAATCTTTGCAAAGTCAAGGGAAGATGCCCTTTTGTTTTCAGAGTGTATGAAAAAGACAATGGGAAGTTATAAGCTTATTTATACCAGAAACCCGGAAGGGCGGAAGATTTTAATACAGGCCAGGGCCCATGCCTATGCAAACCGGGCTGACCGGGAACTGCAAAGGCTGGTAACCGGGAGAAAGCGGAAGGTGAAGAGCAGGCTGGAATAAAAATAACCGATATACGAAAGTTTCCTATAACAGATATTCGTAGAGCATGTAGTCCGTCAATCCGGTGTCTTCATAAAACAACTGAATGGTATCCCTATATTGAAATCCCATGCTGCTGTAAAGTTTCTGCGCAGGGATATTGGTGCCGAGCACGTCTAAGCGGACTGCTTTTTGGCCGTTTTCCCCGGCAGTCCGAATGGCTTCCCGTACCATGAATTTCGCGATGCCCTGTCCCTGAAAAGCGGGAAGTACACCCAGTGCGTGCACTACGGTTACTTCCCGGGGATTGGCGGAAATACTCCACTGTATTTTTTCATATCCCTCTGTACTTTTATGATTTAAGATCATTGCAGCCGCATAAGTGCTGCCGGAGAGAAGTACATACAATTCTTTCCCGCGGATCGAGCGCATCAGAAGTTCATCCGATGGATAAATCCCCTTTTTCCATCCCGGTTTATATAAGGCAGAGTCCATCGAATCAATCAGCTGCCAATAAAAATCCCTCACTTTTTCCCATTCCGTTTCGTTTGCTGTATACAGTTCCATATGCAGAATCCCTGTCCCTTTAATTTTATACAGCAATTGTATCACAACAGGTAATAGCAAAACAAGTACGGAACTTTTTTATTTTGACTGAAAATTGACTTTTCTGTGTTATAAGTCAGGTTATCATTTATAAGAAAAGGAATGTGATAAATATGAGCAGAACATACAAAATATTACTGATTGATGATGAGCAGTCAATCTTAGATATGCTGGCGCTGCAGCTTCAGTCAGAGGGATATAAAGTCTATACAGCGGCAAATGCAGATCAGGGACTGGAAAAGCTTTCCTGTGAGCCGGATATGATTCTTCTGGATATTAATATGGCCGGCATGAACGGGCTGGATCTATGTGTAAAGATCAGAGGATTTGTTGTCTGCCCCATTCTGTTTCTGACAGCGAGAATAACCGAACAGGATAAGGTAAACGGTCTGCTTGCGGGCGGTGATGACTATATCACAAAACCTTTTTCCATGGATGAGCTGCTGGCAAGAATGACAGCACACTTACGGCGGGAGGAGAGATATCACACAAAAACACAGGGCAGGTTCTCAGAAGAAATGATGATTGATTACGGTAAAAGAAAGATTTATATCAAGGGAAGTCCTGTAGAACTGTCAAATAAGGAATTTGAGATCATTAAGCTGCTATCCAGGAATGCGGGACAGGTATTTGATAAAGAACGGATCTATGAACATATATGGGGATTTAACGCGGAGGGTGACTGCAGTGTTATCAAAGAACATATCAGGAAGATCAGGATAAAGTTTGCCGAATATACCGATAAAACTTATATTGATACCGTTTGGGGAGTGGGGTACCGATGGAAAAATTAAACGGAATGATACAAAAAATGTCATTAAAAAAAGCACTTTTATCTATATCAGCCGTCAGTATTATTCTGGTAGCGGCTTTATCTGTTATGACCATCTTTTTACTGCTGAATTTGAATCAGAAAATTTTAAATACCAGGCCCATCACCATCAGAAATTCGGATATACAGTATGAAGCCGGCGAAAAGGAAGAAGGTGATTCACTGCAATATATCGTAAAACCGGATCAGTATGTATATGGAAAACTGACGGCGGAAAATCAATTGAGATATAATGTAATAACGTTTCTCATGGCAGCACTGCCGGTGTTGTATGTGGCCATCGGTTCCCTGGCAGTTGCCGTTTTTTATTATCAGGTAAAGCTGCGCGTTCCCATAGAAACCCTGAAGCGGGGGATCAGTCATATAGCTGACCAAAACCTGGATTTTGAATTGCATTACCATGCGGAAGATGAACTGGGTATGCTGTGCAGTACCTTTGAAAGTATGAGAAAAGAGCTGTACAAAAATAATCAGAGGATGTGGGAGGCGATGCAGGACAGAAAGGCTCTGACAGCTTCCGTATCCCATGATCTGAGAACACCGATTACGGTGATCAAGGGATATCTGGATTATCTCTCTAAAACCATGCTTAGAGAGCAGCTGACCGAAGAAGTATTAGAAATGACGCTTCATAACATGATGCAGTCAACAGAACGCCTTGAAAGATATGTAAGCTGTATCCATGACATTGAAAAAATAGAAGAAATAGAGATTGAAAAATCTTCTGTCTGCATGAAGGAGCTGATGTCATGTCTGGAAAAAGATTTTTCACTTATGGCTGAACAGCGAAATATCACTTTTGTGCTGGATAATAAAGCAAAACAGGAAGTGATATACACAGATAAGAATATGCTGTTTAAAGTACTGGAAAATCTGTTCAATAATGCCTTACGGTTTACAAGAGACAGAATTCTGCTGACCATCACGGAGCATGAGGATGCGATCGCGTTTGTCATGGAGGATAACGGAAACGGTTTTTCACAGGATGAACTGGAGCATGCCGCTTCTCTGTTCTACACTTCCAATGGAAATGCAGATCATTTTGGACTGGGACTGTCAATATGCAAAATCCTCTGCGGGAAACTGGGCGGCAGCTTACATTTGAAAAATTCCCCGGACGGCGCCAGTGTCATAATTAAAATCAAAAAGTAATTGAACTTTTCAAAAAATTGACTTTTCTATGAAAAAATCTCCTTATACAAAGCGTAAGGAGGTTTTTTTATGGAAATCAGAATCGAACATTTATACAAAAAATATGGCGGACAGGAAGTTTTAAGAGATGTCTCTTTCAAGATTCCCGCAGGCATGTATGGCCTGCTGGGGAGCAACGGAGCCGGAAAAACGTCGTTCATGCGCATTCTTGCCACCATTTCAGAACCTACAGCAGGAGCGGTGACAATAAATGATATGGATATCCGAAATAAAAAAGAGATCAGAAAAATAGTAGGGTATCTGCCCCAGGAGTTTTCTGTTTACCCATCCATGAAGGTTTATGCTGCGCTGGACTATCTGGGTATTTTGGCTGAATTACCGAAAGCAGTGCGGAGACAGAGAATAGATACGGTTTTAAAACAAGTGAACCTGGAATCAGAGAAAAATAAAAAGTTTAAAAACCTTTCCGGCGGTATGAAAAGACGCTTCGGCATTGCGCAGGCGCTGCTGAATGAACCGGAAATACTGATTGCCGATGAACCGACAGCAGGTCTTGACCCGGAAGAACGCATACGGTTTTATAATCTTTTTTCCGAACTTGCAAAGGACAGAATCATACTTCTGTCAACACACATTGCCGGTGACATTGAGGCGGCCTGCTCCCGAACGGCGGTACTGGACCATGGAAAAGTCATGTTTGAAGGAAGTATTGCTGAAATGCGGAGGCTCTCAGAGGGAAACGTATATCTGACGGAAATAAAGCCCGGGGAAATAAATGATTTAAAAAAGAAATATAAAGTGATTCATCTGCAGCAGAATGGTCCTGATATCCTGTGCAGGTTCCTTTCCGACACAATACCCGCTGTAACACATGTTTTGTGTGAGCCGACAGTGGAAGACAGTTACATGTATCTGCTGAAACAATGCGGGGAGGGAGAATGATATGCTGTACTTCAAAGAGTTGAAGAGAATTTGTTTTAGTGTTGTGTATGGTCTGTTTTTATTTCTGCTTGTTTTCGGATGGTATCAGAATTTTTATCATGTGACAGATAAGGAAATTCTCGCCTCCAAAGATAAGGATACCTCTTACCAGTTACAGATCACTGGAGGCTCCATTCTGGAAAAACCGGATAAAAATGCAGAATCATTCGGCAGGAAGAGGAAGGAGGTGCCGGATACCGTTATGCTTGGCGGAACAGACCATCTGCTGATGGAGTACCGTGAAAATTCTTATGCGGTGTATCCTTTTGGGTACTATAAAGAAGTTGTCTTAAATGACGCGGAACAGGATGAAATATTAAAAATATTATGTGAGATAACAGGACTTGACGAAGAGAATCTTTGGAATCTTCCGGATGATTATTTCCCGTATGTAAACGGTAATATCGTTCATTTTAAAGAAGATAACCCGGATGAAAACGGAACCATAACCATAGAGGCAGGGGAAAAAGAAGAACGTATACAAGAGGCAGAGGATAAGACAAAACATTTTGTTCCACAGGTATCCTATGACAGATTTAAAGAGCTTATGAAAAAAGCGGAGGATATGATCGGCAGAGGTTCTAATTACTCCATGGATATGCTTTTGACATATTATGGGCAGGCAGAAATGAATTATGAAGAGGCAGCAGAAGAGTACCGTAAGACGATTTATGAGGATAAAGTCAGCAGAGCTTTTGCAAGATTATTTTGTGATTATATAACGCGGTCTCTGGGGCTGTATCCTGTATTTGTGGCTGTTGTGTTCTGGATGAAGGACAGAAGAAATAAAATGAATGAGCTGATTGACAGCAGGCAGTTCGGTACTGCCAAACTTGTCATGGTAAGGTTTCTGGCTATGCTGACAGCGTGTATGCTGCCTGTATTCTTATTGAGCTTTGAATCCCTGCTGCCGCTCCTGCAATACTCTTCGGAATCCGGGATTTCAATAGATGCGCTTGCTTTTGTAAAATATATTCTCTGGTGGCTGCTGCCCACAGCGGCAGTTGTCCTATCGCTGGGAACATTTTTGACGATTCTTACATCTGCCCCGGCGGCTGTTTTAGTCCAGGCCGTATGGTGGTTTATGGATACCGGTATGACCGGATTGTGGGGAGATACAGGGTATTTTACATTGATGATACGCCATAATACACTGCGTGGTTCTGAACTGATAAGGCAAAACCTTACAATCCTGTGGGTGAACAGAGGGATCATGCTTCTTTTTACTTTTATTTTTTTACTGCTTTCCTGTGTCATTTATGAGAGGAAAAGAAAGGGGAAATGCAGTCATGGGTATCAAGGGCAGAGATATTACAGGATTCTTAAAAAGAGATTTTTTACTGGCATTCAAAAGTAGTGTGATACTTGCACTCCTGTATCTTTTCTGCATTCCGATAATAAGAGGAGTGAAAAACCTGGACAGCATACAGTCAGCCCAATGTCTGGAACAGTCGGTATCCCTTATTGGAATCATTCTGTTTGTTCCGGTTACGAGATGGGAACACAGTCTGGAAATTAAGGAATTGATTTTGTCTAAGCCATGGACGTATGCAAAGACAGTTTTTATCCGTCTGCTGTCTGCATTTTTTCTTGTTTCCTCCATGGTATCCGGATTCGCTTTCATGATGTGGCTGAACCATTGTGAATTTCCTTTTTGGAGGTTTGTATCTGTGGTGATCCTGCTTTCCTGTTTTCTGGGAATCTCCGGACTTTTTGTATCACAGATATGTCAGAATGTGGTTGTTGGGTACTTGTGGGCACTTGGATATTTTGCACTGTGCAAAATGGATGTTCTGAGCGAAGGAGATACGCTGTATTTATTTGGGCTGAGCGAAAGTGCGGAATCCGGCGGCAGGTTATGGTGCTTTTTGAGCCTGTCGATACTATTTTTGTTTTCGCTGCTGCTCCTTATCCGAATACAGAAAAGATGAGCTTTTCCTGTGTTCATTTCTTGACGCAGAACGGTAAAAGGATATAGAATGAAAGTAAAGAAAGGAATCAAAAATATGATATACACAACAGAATATAACTCACCGGTGGGACGGATCATGATAGCGGCGAAAGATGAAGCACTGACTGGTCTTTGGATAGAAAATCAAAAATACTATCTGGCATCTGTGAAAGAAGAAATGAAACAATGCGATGATCTGGCAGTTCTCGTACAGGCCAAAGACTGGCTGGACCGTTACTTTGCCGGAGAAAAACCGCAGATCAGGGAATTAAATCTGGCGCCTGTCGGAAGTGAATTTCGCAGAGCTGTATGGGAGATTCTCACAGAGATCCCATACGGTGAGGTCACTACATACGGAAAAATAGCCGGGAAGGTAGCAAAAAGACTGGGGCTGGACCGGATGTCTGCGCAGGCTGTAGGCGGAGCTGTGGGACATAACCCCATCTCTATTATCATACCCTGCCATCGCGTGGTTGGCACAAACGGCAGCCTGACGGGTTACGCCGGGGGAATAGATAAGAAAATAGCATTGCTGACACACGAGGGCATTTCCATGGATCGATTCTTCGTGCCAAAGAAGGGAACTGCTTTGTAGAGAAAGCGAAATGAATAAGGAGGATAAGATATGTCCATAGCAGTTGTATGGTCAAGTGCAAATACAGACGGGCTGACCGCGTCGGCAAAGGATGCATTTATTGAGGGAATCAGGGAAAACGGTACGGATGTGGAGGAAATCTATTTAAATGGACTGAAGCTGGAGCACTGCCGCGCCTGCGGGAACGGCTGGGGCGCCTGCCGGGCTAAAGGCGTCTGCATTATAAAGGATGATTTTGAGGAAACCTATAAAAAACTGGCAGAGGCAGACGGTATTGTGTGGATCACTGCCGTTTACTGGCATGATACAACAGAGGTCATGAAAGCATTTGTGGACCGCCTCAGAAGATGTGAAACGGCACATAACGGCTATTTAAGCCAAAAGAGATGCTTCCTGGCTGCCTGTGCAGGAGGAACCGGGCTTGGGGCTGTGGAATGTCTTCACAATATGGAGGAAGCACTCAAGCATATGGGAATGCGGGCTTACGACCGTGTTCCGGTGATTCGCTTCAATAAGGATTATATGCTGCCTGCACTCAGGGAGGCAGGAAAGATATATGCCGGGCGTCTTGTGGAAGGGTTTGATATGAGATATTAGGACTGCTGTACAGTGGGGGAAACTATGAGGCTATATAATTATGATACAAAGCTTCTCTTAAACATGCAGATACTTGTTGATAACCTGGAAGAGGACTATAATATCTCTTTTTTCTGCAGATGGCATGATGAGCAGAGACTGACCGGTGCTTCTATTTACTATGGGCAGAAGGAGCTGTCTTCCGACCTGGTTTATGTGGCAAAAGCAGAGGTATATGCCCGATTTCCGATTACAGAAAAAGGTATATGCCGGGTTATTGTGGGAAAATCGAAAGAAAAACCGGACGCTCTGTTATGTTCCGTCATTGAACTTGAGGAATCTGTATGCTGGGAAAGTGTTTTTAACTATATACAGGAAATTTTTATTCGATATGCCTCCTGGTCCCAAAAGCTGGAGGATATATTAAACAGCGGCGGCGGACTCCATGAATTGTGTGTTTCTGCCATGGATTTTTTCCAGAATCCACTTTATATCCATGACAATAATTTTTATGTTCTTGCCATGCCCACTTGGGTCGTAGGTATGGGGAATATTCAGGTAGATGAGAATTCCGGTAATATTTTCTTCTCCCAGGAGAAAATACAAAAGCTGCAGAAGAGTCCGGCCTACATACAGACGCTCTCCACCCGCGGCGCACATATATGGGAACCTTCTTACGGAACCCATCGCATGCTTTATACAAATATCTGGACAAGTGACCATCATTACTGCGGTCGTTTTTTGCTCCATGAGCTGAATCGTTCCCTAAAGCCGGGTGATTTTCTTATGGTCAATCATTTTGCGACCTTTCTGCGCATGGCATTTGACCGCAATCTCTTTAAGCGAAACGATGTGACCTCTTTTGAAAAAATCATATTGAAGTTGATCAAAGGAGAGGCGATCGAACAGAGGTATTTGGTAAAACGTCTGGAAATGCTGGGGTGGGAGCTTACACACGAATATATCTGCTTGAAAATAGAAATACAAAAAGAAAGCAAAGAAATACTAAGACATCAGAAAATATGCAGTTCTGTGAATATCATATTAAAAGATGCACTTTCCATATCCGTAGAAAACGGAGCTTTAACCATCTGCAATCTGACGCTGTCGCAATATTCTCGTACAGAACTTCCGGTCAAATTGGAGGGCCTGTGCAGAGAGATGAATCTGACCATTGGGTGCAGCAATCATTTTTATGATTTTACGGAAGTAGGAGAATACAGCCGGCAGGCAGAAAAGGCGATTCAACTGGGCCTGCAGCGGAAGCCCAAAGAATATTTTTTCTATTTCTCTGACTATGTACTTGATTACATTATCGGACATTTTACGGAAGAATTCAGCATTCGTTCCATATGTTCCGATTCTATACTTGCCCTGGTCGAGATTGACCGGCAAAAAGGAACGGAATATATGGAGACTCTGGCCAGCTATTTTAAAAACGGAGGAAACCAGACGCCTACAGCAAATGACCTTTTCATACACCGCAGTACGCTGATGTACCGTCTGGAACGTATTCAGAAGCTGATCGGAATAGATTTGGAGGATTCGGATACCAGACTCTTTATTCAAATCGCTATGCGTCTTCTGGGGTATCTGAATTAATTTATAAGGGATAACAGTTCAGGGGCTGTTGTTCCTTATTTTTTTGACTTTAATGTTCTCCGCATTTTGCGGAAATTTAAAAGTTATTTTAAAAATTCGGCGGATTTACATCGCTTACATGCGAAGATATAATGCAGTTATAAAAATTCGACGAGCGGAGGTAACATTATGGCGATTCCTTTTCATGAAGATGAGCTGACTGTAGTAGAAATATCAAAGGCATTCCGAGATGCCAGTGTACCGGTGTTTCATTATCCGATCACCATGAGAGAGGCCTGGAAAAGAATGGCTTTAGACAAAAAACCGGTATGGATGTGTACCGGTGTGGAAACTTTTAGCTTTTATCCGGATATCATTCCCGATAATCGTGCCAGAGGCTATGTCAATGACGGCGGAAGACGTATCAAAGAGGAAGAAAAGGGCGGAAGAGATATGTTCGGCATTGAATGGATCTATGTTCCTGTGGCAGAAGGTTCTATGGAAAAGCCGGGATGTCCCCACTTATTTGAGGATGCCAATGATTGGAAGGCAGCCGTCAAATGGCCGGATATAGATTCCTGGGACTGGGAAGCAAGCAAAAAAGAGAATGCAGAGTTCCTGAAAAATGACCAGTTCCGGTATATAACATTCCTGAATGGTTTTGGTTTTGAGCGTCTCATTTCTTTCATGGGATTTGAAGCGGCTGCCATGGCACTGGTTGACGAGGAGCAGCAGGATGCTCTAAAGGGGCTTTTTGACAGGCTGTCCGATTTATATTGCAGAATCATTGACAAATGCTGTGAGGCATATGATATTGACGGATTTATTATCCATGACGACTGGGGAACCCAGAGAGCGCCGTTTTTTTCTTTTGATACAGGCAGGGAACTGCTCGTTCCTTATATGAAAAAGGTGACAGACCATATCCATGCAAAAGGAAAGGTGGCCGAACTGCACAGCTGCGGTTGTAATGAAATGCAAATAGAAAATTATATTGCCGGCGGATGGGATATATGGGGGCCTATGAGCAATATAAATAATACACAAAGACTTTTTGAAGATTACGGAGATAAGATTATTCTGGGAGTAATGCCGGATCTTTACGATCCGAAGGTTGATTCTGAGGAAACCATCCGTGAAAAGGCAAATGCTTTTGTTCAAAAGTTTTGTTCTGATCCAGATAAAATCTGTATTATCAATCGGTACTTCGGGCCATATCTGCAGGGGGTATATGCAGAGGAACTTTATAAAGCATCTCGTATGAAATATGAAAACTGCTGAAACAGATTTAGGGAGGGGTAAATATGGGTGACGCTATCCGCATTCTTGTTACACTAGTCATGATTGCCATGATCTTGATCATTGTGGCAAGAAAGTATTATACTGCAACAGCTTTTCTTGGTATTGGATTTGTGGTTCTGCTGGTGACAACACTGATAACCGGCCAGAGTGCCATTGCCGAGGGCGGTTCCGGTAACGCGGTTGTAGATGTTTTTGAAGTAATGGCAAATGCCATTACCACATCGCTTGGTTCTACAGGCCTTGTAATTATGGTAGTCATGGGATATGTGGGCTATATGACGCATGTAAAGGCAGCAGAATTGTTCAGCATCGTAGTGGCAAGACCGCTGCGGAAAATAAAACATTCGGAAATATTGATTTTTGCCACTTTTGTGCTGGTCGTAATCGTGAAGCTTGCCATTCCTTCCAGCTCGAGCGAAGTTTCTCTTCTGATAGCAACTGTCTTTCCGGTTTTGATAGCTGTGGGTATCAGTAAAGAGACATCGGCATCCCTTTTAATGGTTGCAACTGCTATTGTCTGGGGGCCTTCCAACACGCTGGCGCTTACTGCTTTTAACGGTGCAGGACTGGAGAATATTTCTATTCCCGTTTATTTTGTGACAAAAGAGATTCTTCCGGTGATTTGTATGATCGTAGTGGGGACCATTGTATTTATTCTTGTGAACAAATACTTTGATAAAAAAGAAGGAGTGCTGGTAAGCCGTTCGGAACTTCCGGAATTAAAGGATGTGAAAGAGCTTGGGATTCCTAAATTCTATGCAGTTTTTCCGGTACTTCCGGTATTACTGGTGATTGTTTTCAGCCCTATTGTACAGCAGTATATTACAATCTCCGTAGTAGCTGCCAATTTTATGTCGTTCCTTTTGGTCATGATCATTGAAATTATCCGGAAACGTAATATACGCCGGACTTTTGAAGATTCCAAGGCTCTTTTTGAAGGAATGGGTAAAGCATTTGTCAGTGTCGTATCTATTCTTATCGGTATCAATGTATTTTCGGCGGCGCTGAATCAGGTAGGTGGTTTGAAAATACTGGCCGGAGCATTTGCGGGGGCCGGGGGAGGGACAATTACCATTGCAGTGATCGGTGCCATTGCGGCATTTATCCTGATAGGTATCGGCAGTTCCATCAGCGGAACACTTCCTTTGTTTTCATCACTGTATGCGGCTTTTGCTGCATCAGAAGGCGAACTGGTCAATATGGTGCGTATCCTGATTTTTGGCGGAAGCCTTGCCAGTGCTGTCAATCCCATTGCGCCTACGACCATGATCGTCAGCGGCGGCTGTAATGTACCTATTACGACAATTATCAAGAGAACCATTATTCCTGCACTGGCATGTCTGCTTACAGAAATGATCGTGTGTATTCTGATTCCCTAAACAGAAGGACGTAAAATTTTCCGGAGGTAAAGTGTTATGAATACAGAAATTCTGATCACGTTGGTCATTCTGCTTTGCGCAGTGGTTTTTTATTCCACAACCTGGATGAATATGACTGCCACATCCCTGCTTATTCTGGCTGCACTTTATCTCTCCGGGATTGTATCTGTATCGGAACTGTTTGTCAATCTGGTAAACAGTTCTACGCTTCTGGTCATCTTTATGTTTATCATCAGTGGTTCGCTTTTGAAATCAGGAGCCTCCGCATTTATCGGAAATTGCCTGCTTTGGCATGCCGTGTCTGAAAAACAAATTGTTATGCGCCTGCTGCTGCTTTCCATGCTGCTGTCTGCATTTTTCAGCAATATGGCAACCGCGGCGGTGGTGGCTACATTTGCGGTAGGTATAGCGAAATCAAACAAAGCATACCGTCTTCCAAAAATGACAATGAGCATAGCGGTGGGGAGTATCCTTGGAGGCATGCTTACTATTATAGGTGTTTCCGGGAATGTAATGGTAAGAACATTTTTGGAAGAGGCGGGTGCAGGTACTGTCGGATTCTGGGATTTTGGGAAGATAGGTCTTCCTCTTTGCATTACGGGTTATATTTATATGTATTTTATCGGCTACAGACTGTCGCCTTCTCAGTCTGTAACGGAGTCTGCCATAAACGACACAGAAAAGCAGGATAACGTATACAGGAAAGGACAATGCATATTTACTTTGATGGTTTTTGCATCGGTGGTTATCTGTATGATGTTGGAAAATATAATCCATCTTCCAATCCACATGGCTGCATTTTTCGGAAGTCTGGTATTGATCGTCAGCAGGACGGTAACGGAGAAAGAGGCGTTTTCCTATGTGAATTGGCCTACAACACTTATGTTTGCAAGTCTTCTGACTCTGGGCGCTGCAATTTCCAAGTCCGGAGCAGCCCCTTTGATTTCCGACACTTTTTTGCGGTTGTTTGGGGAGGAGACGAATAAGACATTTATTTTGGTCGTTTTCTTCGTTCTTATTGTGATCATCACGCAGTTTATGTCCAACGGTGCCACGGCAGCCGTTTTTTATCCCATTGGTCTTTCTGTTGCACAGCAGTTGAATGTCAGTCCTGTGGCAGCCCTGATGATGGTCTGTGTGGCAGCGGGCAGCTCTTTTGCAACGCCGATGGCGACACCGCTGAATGCATACTTAATGTCGGTTTCCGGATGTCGTTTTTCTGATTATATGAAAGTAGGAGTACCTTTATTGCTGCTTACAACGATTGTCTGTGTGATTTTGTGTCCTTTGATTTGGCGTATTGGTTGAATCGAAACGCCTCCCCGGGAGTACGGGGAGGCGCCAATATTAATAGTTTTCTTTCCTTACTTCAAAATAACTCTGTGAATACTTGCAGACAGGGCATACCTCAGGTGCCTTTTTCCCCATAACCAAATGTCCGCAGATACGGCATTCCCACATGGTTTCCTCCCCTTTTTCAAATACCTGCTGCATCTCTACATTTTTAAGAAGGGCACGGTAACGCTCTTCATGGGACTTCTCGATTGCGCCTACTCTGCGGAATCGTTCTGCCAATTCCGGGAAGCCTTCTTCTTCGGCGTCTTTTGCCATGCGGTCATACATGTCCGTCCATTCATAGTTTTCTCCTTCGGCTGCTGCCAGCAGATTCTGGGCGGTGTGTCCCAGATGCCCCAGCTCCTGATACCAGATCCGGGCATGCTCCTGTTCATTGCGGGCCGTTTTAAGGAAGATTTCCGATAACTGGTCATAGCCTTCCTGACTTGCAATATTGGCAAAATAGGTGTATTTGTTGCGTGCCTGGCTTTCACCGGCAAAAGCTTCCATCAGGTTTTTCTCTGTTTTCGTTCCGGCATAAGGATTTTCGGATGAAGCCTGTTTTTCTTCGATTTTTTCAAATGCGGTTGCCGGCTGTTTGCACACAGGGCAGGTAAAGCCTTCTGTTAATGGTCCTTCATGTATATAACCACAGATTTTACAGCGATATTTCTCCATTGTTTTTCCTCCCAGATCTTTGCTTCTGTCTATATAGTTTGTATGTAACATTTCTTCTGCCAGCCTGCTGAGCGGCTGGCCGTAAAATTCTCGATACAATTGCTGGATTTCAGCATTGTCATGGCTGTTGCGCAGCTTCATCTCATCATCGCGCTTATATAAGCCGGCAATTCGTTCTTTGCGCAGTTCGTCTCCCTTTAACAAAGTTCCCTTTGGCTGGCCGCCGCCGCCGATGCAGCCGCCCGGACAGGTCATGACTTCGATAAAATGATAGGTTTGTCCGCTGCTGCGCCATTTTCGGATGAATTCTGTGGCTGCCTTTGTGCCAAAGATTACAACAGCTTTTAATTTGAGCGGGCCGATGGTCACTTCTGCTTCTTTTACGGATTCCATACCGCGGACGGATTTTAGATTATAAAAATCAGCAGGGGCGGGATTGCCTGTAATGAACTGATGGGCAGTGCGCAGAGCAGCCTCCATGACACCTCCTGTATTTCCGAATATGACGCCTGCGCCGGAGGCCTCCCCCATAAAGGAATCGTAGTCTGAGTCTTTCAGGGACGCAAAATCAATGTTCTCTTCTTTCGCCCATTTTGCCAGTTCCCTGGTGGTGATCACATAGTCCATATCGCGCATATCCTCAATATCAAGATATTTGGAGGCTGCGTTCATTTCCCCGCGGCGGATCTCGAATTTCTTGGCAGTACAGGGGGTGACAGCTACATTGACGATTTTTGCCGGGTCCAGCCCCATTTTTTTCGCAAAATAAGTTTTGACTGTGGGACCCTGCATACCGATAGGACTCTTGGATGAAGAGATATGTGCTAGGATATCCGGATGATAGGTTTCTGCGTATTTTACCCAGGAAGGGCAGCAGCTTGTGAACTGGGGGAGAGGCGCAGTCTTCTTTGTAACACGCTCAATTAACTCACTGGCTTCCTCCATGATTGTCAGGTCGGCTGCAAAATTGGTGTCTAATACATAATCACCACCCAATTTCCGCAGTAAAGCGATCATTTTTCCCTGTACAAAACTTCCGCCGGACAGATCAAATTCTTCCCCTAAAGCGATTCTTACGGAGGGGGAGGTGTTGAAAATGACAATTTTATCCGGATCAGCGATTGCATTTCTTACATCCTGGTATTCATATTTTTCGGTGATACTGGAGACAGGACAGACATTTGCGCACTGACCGCAGTTGATACAGACTGCCCGGTTGTTCGTATCTTCTAATTCGTAGGTATCATGAACACCTATATAATCTGTGCAGATGTTCTTGCACTGTCCGCATTTTATGCACAGCGATTCGTCACGCATAATGGATGGGTTATCCGGCTCGATGGGGACACGCACACTCTTTGGTAAATGATTCATGGAAACCTCCTTTGATAAATGATAATTGTTACTGTTATTATTATATTATACCAAAATTATCCAGTTTGTCAATGAAAATGGATAAAATTAGTTAGGTAAAAGTGAACGCTGAAAAGCGCTTGCTTTTTAAGCGGGTTATTGTATACTACTTTATAAAGTCGTACATAACAGATAAACTTTTAAAACCCAAAAGAGGAGAATGCAAATGAATACAAAAATTTTTCAGGAGGCCATGGAAATACAGGAGGAATTGACAAAATGGAGACATGAGCTGCATAAGATACCGGAAATCGGTCTTGTACTTCCAAAGACCAGTGCCTTTGTTCAGAAAAAGCTGGCGGAATTTCAAATTCCTTTTGAGACGAAAGTAGAAGGAAATTGTGTTGTGGGATGTCTGGGAAAGGGAGAGCAGTGTCTGATGCTCCGGGCAGATATGGATGGGCTGCCTATGCAGGAGGAGACAGGACTGCCTTACGCCTCAGAGAATGGGAATATGCATGCCTGCGGTCATGATCTGCACACAGCAGCCCTTCTGGGAGCAGCAAAATTGCTGAAAGTGCATGAGAGGGAACTGAAAGGATGCATCAAGCTTTTATTCCAGCCTGCGGAAGAAACTTTCCTCGGGGCAGAGGCAGCCATACATGACGGTGTATTGGAAAATCCTAAAGTGGATGCAGCGGTTGGTCTCCATGTAGCCTCCGAATTTCCGGCAGGTGTTGTGGCATATGGAACACAGGAATACGCTTCTGTCTATGGATTTAAGATCATACTGACAGGAAAGGGAACTCATGGAGCCATGCCGCAGAATGGTATCGATCCTATCAACGCAGGAGTCCACATTTACCTGGCTCTGCAGGAATTGATGGCGCGTGAGTGTGATCCTGCGGAAGAGGCGGCGCTGACGATCGGACAGTTTACCGCCGGAAATGCAGCGAATGTGATTCCTGAGCAGGCAGTCCTCCAGGGTACGCTCCGGACATTTGATGAAAAAACGCATGTACAGATGATCCGGCGCATTGAAGAAGTTGTCAGCGGGGTAGCGGCCACTTACCGTGTCCGGGCTGAAATTGAAGTGCTCAGTGATGTTCCGGTCCTCAACTGTGAGGAATCACAAAATGAACATTTTGCCAAAGCGTTTAAGGAAATGTCTCCGGAGCTGAAAATTTTCCCCGATGTTCATACCATGGGCTCCGAGGATTTTGCATTCTACGCACAAAAAGTACCCTCCTCCTATTTTATGGTGGGAGCAAAGCAGGAGGAGACTGCTATATCCTATGCGCATCATAATCCAAAAGTCTGCTTCAGTGATAAAGCGCTTCCCATAGCGGCATCCATCTATGCCTGCGCTGCGCTGAACTGGCAGATTGAGTAAGAGAAGCTAACCGTTTCCCCATTTCAAACACCGTTTGGCGGACAATGAGATGACATGCAAAAAGCTGCCGGGCTCTCCGAAAAAGAGCGGCAGCTTTTTGCTATTTTATAAAGGTTTATTCTGATTTGCGACTACCGCCGGTTTTTAAAACATTCCGGCCGCTATATGTACAAGCAGTGCCGCAATCCAGGCGATCACGCATTGCCCGGCAACAACTGCACAGGCCCATTTTCCGCCAAGTTCCCTTTTGATGGAGGCAACCGCCGCTACGCACGGCGTATACAACAGACAGAAGACAAGAAGAGCAGCTGCGCCTGCGGTTGTCAGTGTGCCGAGCAGCATATCTGTCCTGCCAAAAAGAACGGTCAGTGTAGAAACAACGCTTTCTTTTGCCATAAATCCACTGACCAGAGCTGTGGAAATCCTCCAGTCTCCAAACCCAAGGGGTGAAAAAACAGGAGCGATCACACCGGCAATGGCAGCAAGAATACTGTCTTTGGAGTCTGAGACCATATTCAGACTCATATCAAAGCTCTGCAGGAACCAGATGATAATGGTTGCAATAAAAATAACGGTAAAAGCCCTTTCAAGAAAATCCTTTGCTTTCTCCCAGAGCAGCTGTCCCACGTTTTTTGCTCCCGGCATGCGGTAATTGGGAAGCTCCATCACAAAAGGAACCGGTTCTCCCCTGAACATGGTACTCTTAAAAAGCAATGCCATCAGTATGCCTGTCAAAATCCCGAACACATACAATCCGATCATTACAAGCGCTGCCCGATCCGGGAAAAATGCCTCTGTAAAAAACGCATATATGGGAAGCTTTGCAGTACAGCTCATAAACGGGGTCAGTAAAATGGTCATCTTCCGGTCTCTCTCTGAAGACAGAGTCCGGCTGGCCATCACGCCGGGAACCGTACAGCCGAATCCGATCAGCATGGGAACGATACTTCTGCCGGATAAGCCGAGTTTACGCAGAAGCTTATCCATAATAAACGCAACTCTTGCCATATAGCCGCTGTCCTCCAGAAGGGACAGAAAGAAAAACAGAGTCACAATGATGGGAAGAAAGCTTAGCACGCCTCCCACACCGCTGAAGATACCGTCAATGATAAGAGAGTGTACAGCTTCATTTACGTGTGCTGCCGTCATGGCGCTGTCTGCAAGTTGTGTCATCCATGTGATCACCGCTTCCAGCGCACCCTGAAGCCATGCGCCTATCACATTGAAGGTCAGCCAGAAGACCACAGCCATGATTCCGATAAAAGAGGGAATCCCTGTGTATTTTCCGGTAAGTATGCGGTCCATTCTTTTGCTCCGCAGCCGTTCCCTGCTTTCTTTTGGTTTCATGACTGCTGTGTCACATGCGCGGTTAATATAGGCAAAACGCATGTCCGCCACTGCCGAGGCGCGGTCCATCCCTGTCTCTTCCTCTGTCTGGATCACAATGTGTTCCAGCATTTCCTTTTCATTCTGGCTTAAATCAAGCTGCTCCAGAATCCGGTTATCGCCTTCCATGATTTTGCTGGCTGCAAAACGTATGGGAATGTTTTCGGTCCTGGCGTGGTCTTCGATCAGATGCATCACTGCGTGGAGTCCTCTGTGAATGCCGCTTCCGGTGTCTGCGCAGAAATCTGTTTTGGCAGGAGCTTCCTGATATTTGGCAACATGGACTGCATGTTTTACCAGTTCTTCGATGCCTTCTCCCTTAGATGCGGAAATGGGCACTACCGGCACACCCAGAAATGCTTCCATATCATTGACCTTCACGGAACCTCCGTTCTCCAACAGTTCATCCATCATGTTTAACGCTACGACCATGGGCATGTTTAATTCCATCAACTGCATGGTCAGATACAGGTTGCGCTCCATATTGGTGGAATCCACGATATTGATGATTCCTTTGGGTCTGTCTTTCAACAGAAATTCCCTTGTCACAATTTCTTCGCTGCTGTAAGGCGACATGGAATAGATACCCGGGAGGTCTGTGATCCGTGTGTTTTTATGGCCTTTTATCACCCCGTCTTTTCGGTCTACGGTAACACCGGGAAAATTTCCCACATGCTGATTGGAGCCGGTCAGCTGATTAAACAAGGTGGTCTTGCCGCAGTTCTGGTTGCCCACAAGCGCAAAGGTAAGGATTTCACTGTCCGGAAGGGGATTTTCCTGCTCTTTTGCGTGGTATTTTCCGCCTTCTCCGTATCCGGGATGGGGTGCTTCCGTGATCTTTATTTTTTCCTCTTCTTTTTCAGAAGTGCGGTGGATTTCTTCTACCTGGATTTTTTCCGCATCATCAAGCCGGATGGTCAGTTCGTATCCGTGGAGCTTTAATTCGATGGGGTCTCCCATGGGTGCGTATTTGACAACCGTTACCTCCGTCCCCTGAATCAGTCCCATATCCAGAAAATGCTGGCGCAGCGCCCCGCTTCCGCCGACAGAATGTATAATGGCTGTTTTTCCAATCTTCAGTTCTTTTAAAGTCATTTCGTTTCTCCTTATGTTAGCGTCTTCTAACTTTATGTTCCTACTATATTTCAGCGGCTTTGTTTGGTCAACTGATTCCGGTGTCATCCTTCCATTTGGGTAAAAAGTATTTCCGATTGGATTAATATTATATTTTTTCTCATAAAAATCAGGTGACGGAATAAAAACCATATGGTAGAATTGAGCCTGAGAATACGAGGGAAAGAGGAGAGATTATGAAAGATAGTTTAGAGGTCCTTCCCGGGATTGAATTGTCTGTTATCCATTTTCATTCTGAAAGGTTCACCATGCACCATGAGCTGTTTTCTGATGTTCTGGAGGTGAATTATTGCCATAGAGGAAGGATCGGATGGGATATGAGGGACGGTTCCTCTGTCTTTTTAGGCGCCGGTGATCTGGAAATCCACACAATGGACTGCTGTGCTGACTCCACGATCACTCTGCCCCTGGGAGGTTATGAAGGGATTACCGTTCTGTTTGATATGGAAGTTCTGGAAAATCATGTTCCGGAATTGCTCAAGGATGCCGGCCTGAATGGCAGGGCACTTTTGAAGAAGCTCTGTCCCGGGCAGACACCTCTGTCCCTGCCTGCAAGTCCTGAAATCTCCGGCATTTTTTCCTGCCTTTTTGAAGTTCCCCAAAAGCTGCTGCCTTCCTACTACAGAATCAAAATGCTGGAGCTTTTACTTTACCTGGAGCAGCTTAAACCGTCCCATGTGAACAGGCTGACATCCTATCAGTCAGAATTAACGGTTCTGATCCGGGAAATCCATGATTTTATAACCGCTGACTTATCAAAGCGATTTACCATAGAGGAATTGTCAAAAAAATATCTGATCAATACCACCACCCTGAAAAAGATTTTCAAAGCTGTGTATGAGAAACCCATAGCTGCTTATATGAAAGAGTACCGCATCCGCCAGGCCATGCTCCTGCTTTCTCAGACGGATGACAGCATGGCGGATATTGCCGGGCAGGTAGGGTATGTGAATCAGGGGAAATTTACGCAGGCTTTTAAAGAGCAGACACAGATGCTTCCAACGGAATATAGAAAACGCTGCCGGTTACGCAAAATGGAAAAAGAATAAACATTAAGCGGTATCGTATTTTATTGACCACATTATTCCCGCCGGGGAGGAAAATCCACACTGCAGGCCGGAATCTATCCTCCGGTGCGTCAGATCCTTAAGATACGGCTAATGCCTTCCTTCGTTATAGTTATCCACTGACGAAATATAATGTGTTTCCCGTTTTAGACGATAATCAAAGTAAGCAGCAAAAAAAGCCATGACAACAAAGGTAAGGCATTTCGTTATTAAGGCCGGTATGGGTATTGAAATACCTGCGGACAGTTGGAAAAAAGTCTGAACAGGGAGCATAATACCAATACACATACATATTTTAAAAATCATTCGGAGAAAAACATATCCGATAAAATTTCCATGTCTGACTAAATAATATGTAATGAATATTAAGGGACTTATAATGCCCATATCGAGTACATACGTGATTTCCGTAGTGTATACTTCAATCAATTCCAGCGATGTTCCCTTTGCAACGGATATTATAATATCGGGAAGCCATGCAGCAAACAGTGATATGCCTGCCGCCAGTAAAAATACCTTCATTCCTTTTGTAAAAGGATATGAGCAGACCTTTCCCTGCCGGACACCGGCTGCATGCAATTTTGCAAATAATACACTTACGCTGAAAGAGCACATACCAAATAGTGCGATATATATTAAATGTAAACGGTTATAGGTAACACCAAAGGCCAGACTTGCAGAATAGTAAAGCAGCAAACTGACAATTCCAAAACTGCGTATATCATATTCCACACTCTGTTTTTTCTTTGCTTTAAAAAAAGTGACAATTGACAGCGGAACAACAAATAACAGGATTGTAAAATCAGAGCCAATAAAAATAGGTGCTTTAAAATAAGAATCATGAGCATAGATACCGGCTCCCCACATTTGTACTTTCTGTCCATATTGATTCACAAACTCATAGGAAAATGAAGTATGAAAAGAACATACACCTAAAATTGTTACAATCAACAGCAGCAGAATTATGAGTACATCTAAATACTTAATGATTGGTTTCGTATTATCCATATCTTTACCTGTCCTTCCCATAAGTTTCAAAACAACCGAGTAATTTTTCAAGAGCATAAATGAAACTGTCAATTTCATTGACTGAAAATGATGAAAATAATCGGTTGGCTTCACAAGCAGTGGGTTCATTATTTTCAGCAAAATACTGATATGCTTTTTCTGTCAATTCAACTTTTAAAGCCCTCGCATCTTTCTTGGATTTTCCAATCATCACATATCCCTTGTTTTCCAATGGCACCAGCATTTTTTTGACATTTTGTCTTGTGGTTCCTACAAATTCAGCAATATTATTGAGATTCTTATCCTGGAGTTCCATTTTAGAAATCATCATCAGCAAGAACCATTGCTTGAAAGTGATATCAGGGAATATAGAATCCCCAAACAGTGTTATTTTATTTGAAAGCAAAGAAATACTTCCGATTATAAACTCTTCTTTTTCTGTTCTGTTCATAAACACGCCTCCGATATGCAACTGGTTACCTATTCATTATATGCAACTAGTTGCACAAAGTCAAGACTTATATAATAAAACCATTTAGCTGACTTTATATTGAATATTGTGTCATCTTCCGGTGTGGGAACACAATACAGTTTAAACATGGGGAAAACAGACAGCAGAACCGTAAGAATATTCATTGGTAAATGTAACGCAATCGGATGAAAATAAGCTCTGTATATGTTATCATAGAGTTAGCCGTATCAAGGGCAGTATGCCGGAAAAGGAAGAGATAACAGAGGCAAGATACCCCGGTTGGAGAAGGAGAATTTCAGAATGAAAGAAATTATTAACTTTATTGAGGCGAATGTGAATGGCAGAACGCTATTTACAGAGGAACTGATCTACAAATTGGAAAACGGTGCGCTGCAGGGCGTATACTCGGATCAAATATCTTTTTCTAATCTGAAATATTCTCAAAGTGGATTTCAGTTGGATTTGTTTATCATATCAAATGAGAAAATATGGCTTATGGGAGAGGATGGCCAACGGGAGGAACTGCGAAAGGATTTTAGTGCGGTATCCTTGTTCCGATTTGAATTGGCAGAACGGAAGAGCACGAATGCTGTGACCGGATTTTTTCGGTTTGTTTCAGCTTCAGGAAAAAGTGTGGCGGCAGAGGCTGTGGTAAGTGGGATTTATGATGTCCGTCTTGAAGATAATGTGCTGAAATTATCAGAAGATCAGGTGCTGTATCGGGATCAACCCATACAAGGTGAGCGCTTCAAACCTGTGGCGTTTCAAGCGGAACATCGTTTTTATAATGAAGACGGAAAACTGCACTATGAATACAATGGCAGATGTTTTGATGTGCACACAGAAACAATGCAGCGCAGCCGGAGTTCCGATACCTTTCCCCCGTTTCTTTCAGTCGAAAAGTAAACGGAGGCATTGTCAGACAATATTAACTTGCAGAACAGGAAAATCGTGGAGGCAGCAGGATGAGAAAATGTATTAGATGTGAGGTTAAACTAAAAGAGAATTTTGATGTAAAAGTGGAAGGCGCGGCATATGGACTGAAAATAACAAAGCCCGGTATTTTTAAAGAAACTCTGGGTAAGGTACATTGTGCAGTATGCCCGTCCTGCGGATACATTGCGTTTTATTTGGATGATCCTTCTAAAATATCAGAAAGTTAAATATCCGTGAAAACCGGTGCATAGCAGACTTATAAATGCGAAGACAGCAGCGAAGAAGATTTTGGAATACTGCCAATAACAGTTTCGTGTGGGTTCACATTGTTTGATTCCGAAAACAGCGGCTATGTTCTTTATAGAAAACCATGATATAAAAGCGGGAATTCGGGAAGGATGGAAAGCAATGAGGAAAATGTGGAAGTTCATTCGAGCTGTCGGCATTTTAGAATATAAGGTGTAGCGAAAAGGGGTAAAGAGTGAAAGGGGCAATAGATGATTGGAATATATTTTAGCGGAACGGGAAACTCGAAATATTGTATTGAGAAGTTTCTACAGGAATATGATTCGGGAGCAGAGGCGTTCAGTATTGAAAATGAAGAACTGCTCATAAAAATCAGAGAACATGAGGATCTCGTATTCAGTTATCCCGTACAGTTCAGTAACCTTCCGAAAATCGTGAAAGATTTTGTGGATCAGCATCATCAGCTGTGGAAGAACAAGCGGGTTTTTGTCATTGCAACAATGGGCCTGTTCAGCGGTGACGGAGCCGGCTTGCTGGCACGTATGTTACATCAGCACGGTGCTGTGATCACTGGTGGGCTGCATTTGAAAATGCCGGACAGTATCAGCGACGAAAAAGCACTCAAACGTTCAATTGAGAAAAACAGGCATCTTGTTGCAGATGCGGGAAAAAAGGCCGCTGAAGCCGCATACAAAACAAAAAATGGAACTCCGCCTCAGGAGGGCATCGGACCCTTTTATCATCTGGCAGGCCTATTTGGACAACGGCTTTACTTTTATAACCGGACAAAGCACTATACAGATCAATTGAAAATAAATACTCATAAATGTACCGGCTGCGGACTATGCGCGGCAGTGTGTCCCATGAAAAACATTACTCTGGTGGATGGCAGAGCTAAGTCGGGTAATCAATGCACAATGTGCTATCGCTGCATCAACCGCTGCCCCAGACAGGCCATCACATTGTTGGGAAAACGCATTGTAGAGCAATGCAGGATAGAGAACTATCTCTGATAGAAAGCGTATCTCCTACAGCGGAATAGAAGTATGAGCCATGAAGCTATAGAAGTGATTTTCAGGTTAACCGGTTGAATATTTGAAAGTGTGAGGATAAAATATGTTCCATGATAAGAGAAGTAAAAAAGTTGTTTTTATTGCACATTGCCTTTTAAACCAAAATTCTATTTCCGATGGAACGGCGGTATATCCGGCAGCATTTAAAGAGGTTATTGATTTTTTCTTAAATTCTGATGTTGGTATCGTCCAAATGCCTTGTCCGGAGTTTTGCTGTTTAGGACTTGACAGGGGAAATATCTACGGAGCAGATAGTCCGGTAGTGGTAGAGAATACAAGAATACGTTCAGCAATGAAAAATGACAGCTTGAATATAAAACTGGCAGGGCTGGCAGATCTTGTAGTACAACAAATTGTGGAGTATAAAAAATACGGATTTGAAGTTATCGGCATGATTGGGGCAAACCGATCTCCAAATTGTGGTGTAGACACAACATCAGACTATAATGCAGAAATCAATGGAATGGGGTTATTTGTAGAAAAAATTGTTAAGCGGCTTTCGGAAGAGAACATATCTGTTCCTATGATAGGTATAAAAGGAACTGACAACATTCGGGAAAAACTTCAGCAGTTAATATAGGAATAGTGTTGCATGCTATTGCCATGCAGAAAAAGAATGAAAATGTGATCTCAATTGCTACCTTTTTGACCAATTCTAATATTTCTTCAATATCTCATCTGCTTGTTTGCACAAGGTCATTCCTTCTTCTGTCAGAGTGACCTTTCGTGAATCGTTTGTTCCCCATATCAGAAACTGCTTGCCAAATTCCTCCTCCATATTTTTAATTTATGTCGAAAGTATTGAAAGTGCTGGCTGGGAGAGGAAGCGATGCAGCTGTCCTTACAATACTCTATTTTCTTGCTATCTCCAGAAAATCATGAAGTATCCGTAATTCCATCTGGAAATTTCCTTTACAATTAGATTTATAATACATTAACACAAAATAGTATAGGTTTTAACTATAACAATCAATATAATATAAGTATTGGCTATTTTATTATTTACAGATTATACTGATATGGAGAACAGAAGTTGCCGTATATTGCCTGAAAGATCAGAGAGAAGGTGACGATAGTAGAATGATAAATCTTGAGACCAGAGAAACAGTTGTTCAAAATCTCAAAGATGCGGGATGCAGTATAGATATGATTGAATATTTCATGAAATGCTATGACTCGGAAAATTTGAGTGAACAGCTGTTTTTACTGGAAAAACACAGAAAGCAGCTTCTAAGCAAGGTACATAAAGAGGAAGAACATATCTCCTGTCTGGATTACCTTGTTTACCAGCTGAAAAAATAAACAGCTTATAGAGTGAGTAGAAAGAAGGGCATTTATGAATATCTTAGTGTTGAACGGCAGCCCCAGAAAGAATGGGAATACTGCCGCATTGGTCTCGGCTTTCTTAGAAGGAGCGGCAGAGAAACATCACAATATCACAGTTATCCCGGTCTGCAGCAAACATATATCCGGATGTCTGGCATGTGAATACTGCCATACAAAAGGAAACGGAGTCTGTATACAGAAGGATGATATGCAGGAGATCTATCCCCTTTTATCAGAAGCTGAAATGATCGTACTGGCATCCCCTGTTTATTACCACAGCTTTACCGGACAGCTGCAATGCGCCATTAACCGCATCTATGCCTTAGATAAACCAAAGAACCTGAAAAAAGCGGCGCTGATTTTAAGCTCCGGCAGCGACAAGGTTTATGACGGAGCAGTCTATGAATATGAGAATTCATTTCTGGATTATCTGAATCTGGAAAATATGGGAATCTTTACGGCATTTGACAAGCAGAATAAATCCGAAGAGAAGTTGGACGAATTAAGAGCGTTTGGAAGAAGCTTGTAAACAGGAATTCAGCAGATTAAAAAAGGAGCTTTGAATATTATGGAAGCAAAAATGTTAGATGGAAAAGTGGCAATGATTACCGGGGCAAGTTATGGAATGGGGCAGTCTATGGCGGAACTGTTTGCCGAAGAAGGCGCCAGTGTTGTGCTCACTGCCAGAGGAAGAGAAAAACTGGATCAGGTAGTAGAAGGAATACGTCCACAAAAGGGGCACTCAATACCCTGACAAAAAATGTTGCCATGAGGCTGGTAGATACCAATATCAGATGCAATGCGGTGGCTCCGGGGGCAACGGTTACGCCGGCGCATCTGGCAAACAGGGCTGGTGAGCAGCCGGGCGGAGCAAAAATGCTGGAATACAGCGGACATTATGTGTATTTTCCGGGACCGGAATGCGACCCTTTGGATCAGGCGTATGCCTGTTTATATCTTGCGAGCAAAATGGGAAAAGCAGTCCGGGGACAGGTGCTGCAGGTCTGCAATGGGGCATTTCTATAAAATTGGCATTTCCGTGATGAAGCTCAGGTTCCGCCCTTTTGTATTGACCGGGCGGCCAAGGCAGAGCACAGAGCCGATTCCGTACACCACTATAAATGCCCGGAAAAGGTCTGCTCTGCCGGTATCAGGAGGATGGATATGAAAAGAATGATAATTTTAATCGCTGTAATATTCCTGCTGCTTGGCATAACCGGATGCGGGAATTCAAACAGCACGGGAATCCCGTATAACACATCCGCGGATCCGGCACAGCAGAACAATCCGGAAAATCATAAAGCAGTTGAAAAAAATGATATACAGCAGACGGAACAGAATGAAAGCGGACCAACAGACAAAGAGGAGAACAATACTATGAAAATATCTGTAAAATCAGCGAATTATGAAATGATTTATGAACTGAACAACAGTCAGGCTGCCAAAGCATTGTATGCACAGCTGCCGCTGACAATGGAAGTGAAGCCTTTCAGCAGCAATGAAATGACTTTTTATCCTACGCAGAAGCTGGATACATCGGGTACCCCGTTAAGCGGTGGTGAAACTGGGTCTTTGTCCTACTACGAACCGTGGGGAGATGTAGTGATGTTCTATGCTCCCTGTGACCCGAACAGCAGCCTGTATGAGCTTGGAACTATTCTCTCCGGTAAAGAGGATATTGATAAACTGAATGGTACCATTACAATTTCAGTTTATAAGGAATAGGATATCCCTTCCGATTCGGAAACCGTGACATCGGAAAAGGCCGGGGAAGTCTATTACTCGGACCCTAACCGTATTGTATTGTTTTACCGGGACGCTGAAATTACGGGAGAATATACCAGGATAGGGACATTTGATGCAACGGATGACTTTGTGACCGCGGTAGAAGAAAAACAAAATGATAATATTTCAAAATAAAAGGAGAGACAGGAAATGAAAGAAATCAGACAGGAGTATCTAACAGGGGAACGTGCACTTTTTAATGGTGAGAATTTAAAAATATACGACACCATATTTGCAGATGGGGAGTCACCGCTGAAGGAAAGTCATGATATTGAACTTTACGGCAGCATGTTCAAGTGGAAGTATCCCTTATGGTACTGTAAGAATATTACCGCTGAGGACTGTACATGGTTTGAGATGGGCCGCGCTGGTGTTTGGTATACAGACAATATCATGGTAAAGAATGCAGTTATTGAGGCACCGAAGAATTTCCGACGATGTCATGGCGTGACCCTTCAAAATGTGAATTTTCCCAATGCGACAGAAACTCTGTGGAACTGTGAAGATGTTATTATGGAGCAGGTAAGGGCCAGGGGTGACTACTTTGCCATGAACAGCCGGAATATGAAGCTTCGGGATTTTCAGTTAGTTGGTAATTATTCCTTTGACGGGGTTAAAAATATGGAAATCCATAATGCCAGACTGCTTTCAAAAGATGCTTTCTGGAACAGCGAAAACGTGACTGTATATGATTCCTTTATTTCAGGGGAATATCTGGGCTGGAATGCCAGGAACCTGACTCTGATCAACTGTACGGTAGAAAGTCTGCAGGGAATGTGCTATATCGACAATCTTGTCATGAAAAACTGCAGACTGCTGAATACCACCCTTGCATTCGAGTATTCTACTGTGGATGCAGAAATTAACGGGAAGATTGACAGCGTCATGAATCCGTCGGGAGGAAGCATCCGGGCGGATTACATTAAGGAATTGATTATTGAAAAAGATAAAGTAGATCCGGATAAAACAGTCATTACCTGCACAATGGAACAAGATTCGGAGAAGATGGCGGTTTAGCAAAAAAAAATCCGGCAGATGAACAGACAGGAATGGAGAGGAAGGAACAGATGGGCATTTTTTCTGCTTCAGCATGAAAGCGTTATGAACATGATCGGAAGCTGTTTGATTCTGGGCATGGGCATCAGCATGTTCACGAAAATAAACGCAGGATCCCAGGATATGCCGGACAACGCCGGAGGTTTCCGGATGTTCGCGGCTTCCTTTGCAGTGGGAATCACAAACCCGGCAGCCATCCTTACGTTTCTGTTTGCGTTTTCCTGGTTTGGTATTGATGGACGGATGGAACCTGCGGATGGAATCGGATTGGTTTGCGGTGTGTTTATCGGAACTTATATTTGGTGGGGAACGCTTTCCGGTGTGGTTACCTTATTAAAGAAAAAAGCCGGGAACAATCATCTGTCAGCCATGAACCGGATATTTGGAACGATCCTGATCCTTTTTGGGGCAGTGGTGCTGGTTCGGAGTTTTCTTCACTGAGGATATGAGTTTGGCAGTATCCATACAGGAGACATTATGCTCTTTGGCTCTGACTGCCTTGTCTTTTTTTGAGGACTTCAGCACATCTTACAGCTATACCAGGATCGGCCATATCGAAGATGCAGGAAATTTTGCAGACACCCTGGCAAGCGGAACCGTAGAAGTCATGTTTGAGACAGGGGAACAGGAGGAGAAGAAATGAAATTTCTATTTGATGAAAAGATAGACCGCAGAAATACAGGATCCATGAAATGGGATGTGGATGAAAATGAACTTCCCATGTGGGTGGCTGACATGGATTTTCAGACAGCGCCGGAAATAACGGCAAGTATGATGGAAAGAGCCGGACAGAGAGTATTCGGATATACGATAGTGACAGATGAGTGGTACGAGGCTTACAAAAATTGGTGGAAAAACCGGCATCAGTTTGAAATCAGAAGAGAGTGGCTGGTTTTTTGTACCGGTGTCGTACCCGCTATATCCAGTATTGTCCGTAAGATTACGACTGTCGGGGAGAATGTGATAGTAATGACTCCGGTATATAACATATTCTTTCATTCCATCGTGAATAATGGCAGGAATATACTGGAGAACCGACTGAAATATGATGGAGATGCGTATCAGATCGATTTTACAGATTTGGAAGAAAAACTTCAAGATACCCAGACGACCCTTCTGCTCCTTTGCAACCCCCATAATCCGGTGGGGAAAATCTGGGACAGAGAAACACTTCAGAGAATCGGGGACTTATGTGTCAAATATCACGTGACTGTTTTATCAGATGAGATACACTGCGATATTACAGAGCCTGGTTATGATTATACACCGTTTGCCTCTGTATCGGAGAACTGCCGGAATAACAGCATCACATGCGTATCCCCTACAAAGGCATTTAATCTGGCGGGGATTCAGACGGCTGCTGTGATTGTTCCGAATGACAATCTGAGGCATAAAGTTGTCCGAGGACTGAATACTGATGAAGTGGCAGAGCCTAATGTATTTGCAGCCATATCGCCGATCGCGGCATTTGGCAGGGGCGGTGAATGGCTGGATGCCCTGAGAGAATATCTGTGGGAGAACAGGAGGTATGCAGAGGAGTACATAAAAAATGAGATTAAAGGTGTATCCGCCGTTCCCGCCAGGGCAACATATCTGCTCTGGATTGACTGCAGGTCTATAACTGGAGATTCATCGGAACTCTGTCGTTTTATCCGCAGCCACAGCGGCTTATACCTGTCAGACGGAAACGATTACCGGAACGGGAGTGGCTTCCTGCGCATGAATCTGGCATGTCCAAGGCAGCAGGTGGAAGATGGAATGAAACGTCTGAGGGACAGTGTGAAAGCTTACGAGTCATGGGTCTGTGAACCGAGTTAAAACCATGCGTGTATTTTAATAAAGATAGAACATATATTCGACAAAGCCTTGATTTAAGTGAATAAATATACTATGCTATATAATATAAAAAAACTATTCAGATATGCCTTATACATTGTGTAATCAGTATGGAAACACTGAGGCAGAAAATGAAGGAGGAATTTTATGTGACCGGTAATCGTACTTATATAGCTATAGATCTTAAGTCCTTTTACGCTTCGGTGGAATGCCGCGAAAGACAGCTTGACCCATTGACCACAAATCTTGTTGTAGCGGATGCAGGCCGCACGGAAAAGACCATATGCCTTGCTGTGTCACCATCCCTAAAAAACTATGGGATTCACGGACGGCCAAGATTATTTGAAGTAGTGCAGACCATGCGAAAGGTTAATGCCCGACGTTTAAGTGCATCGCCCGGGCACACCTTCACAGGTTCCTCATATGATGCGAATGAATTAGATGCGTCACCGGAACTTTCAGCGGACTATATCATTGCTCCGCCGAGAATGTCCTGCTACCTGGAATACAGTACACGTATTTATGATATTTATTTAAAATATATTGCCCCCGAGGACATCCATGTCTATTCGATTGATGAGGTTTTTATGGATGTTACAAATTATTTGAGCACATATGCCGTTTCACCCCGTAAACTTGCAAAAAGTATCATGCAGGATGTGCTTAAGAATACTGGTATAACGGCAACGGCGGGAATCGGAACCAATATGTATCTGGCGAAAGTTGCCATGGATATTGTTGCCAAGCACATCCCCCCGGACAAAGAAAGGGTCCGTATTGCAAGCCTGAATGAAATGTCTTACAGAAAAATACTTTGGGACCATCAGCCGTTGACCGACTTTTGGAGAGTCGGAAAGGGTTATGCAAAAAAGCTGGAACAAAATGGACTGTATACCATGGGAGATATCGCACGCTGCTCCATGGGAAAACCAAATGAATACCATAATGAAGAGCTGCTGTATAAGCTGTTTGGAGTTAATGCGGAATTATTGATCGACCATGCCTGGGGATGGGAACCCTGCACAATCGCTGATATTAAAAATTATAAACCGGCAGAAAAAAGTATCGGTTCCGGCCAGGTGCTGCCGTGTCCATATGCATTTCAAAAGGCAAGGCTTGTCGTTCGTGAGATGACGGACCAGCTGGCACTTGACCTGGTTGACAAAGAGCTTGTGACAGACCAGCTTGTGCTGACTGTTTCCTATGATATAGAGAATCTGAAAGACCCTGACATTAAAAAGATGTATAAGGGTGAAATTTCTGCAGACCGCTATGGCCGGAAGGCTCCAAAACATGCCCATGGCACAATAAATCTAAAGAAAAAGACGTCTTCTGCAAAGCTGCTCCTGAATGCGGTTACTGAGCTGTATGACAGAATTGTTGACAGAAATCTGTTAGTAAGAAGAATGTATATTTCTGCAAATCGTTTGGCTGCAGAAGGAACAGCAGAAATGGGAGAGAAAGAATATGAGCAGCTTGACCTATTCACTGATTATGAGGCACTGAAAAAAAAGAAGGAAGAGGAAGAAGCGGAGCTTCAGCGGGAAAAGAAAATGCAGCAGGCGCTGCTGAGTATTAAAAAGAAATACGGGAAAAATGCAATTCTGAAAGGCATGAACCTGGAAGAAGGAGCGACAGCGGTAGAACGCAATAAGCAGATTGGCGGCCATAAGGCATAGAAGGGAGATAAATGATGTTAAATAGAAATTCACATGCTTATGACGATATTATCAGTCTGCCGCATCATATCTCATCCCACCATCCTCAGATGCCGATACATGACAGGGCAGCGCAATTTGCTCCGTTTGCAGCTCTCAGCGGACATGAAGCCGCTATTTGGGAGACGGCAAGACGGACAGAAGAAAGAATGGAGCTGGATGAGGATGCAAAGGCTGTTTTGGACGAAAAAATGGCAATGTTACAGATACTGCTTCCCAGACAACCACAGATAACCGTGACTTATTTTAAGCCGGACGAAAAAAAGAGCGGCGGCTCCTATATTACGGTAACCGAGAATATAAAGAAGATAGACGAGTATGAGGATACCATAATGCTGGCTGATGGTTTGAAGATTTTTGTGAAAGAGATATGTAATATCGAAGGGGATATATTCACCGGGAAACTGCCGAAAACGCACAACATACGCTGAAAGAAATTATAAATGAAAGTCTTGAAGAAACTAAAAAATTTTACTATGAAAGATATGCAGCAAAATATGAATTACCACAAGCATACGCATACGCCATTTGCCTTAAAAGTGATAACCTTCCGATCGGTTATATTAAAGTTGATATGGAAGAACATCACGACTTTGGTTATGGACTCCGAAAGGAATTTTGGCATCAGGGAATTGTGTCAGAGGCGGCGAAAGCTGTTATTGAGCAGGTAAAAAAAGACGGTCTTCCCTATATCACGGCAACTCATGACAGGAAAAATCTGAGAAGCGGAAAGGTTATGCAAAAAGTGGGCATGAAATATTGTTATTCGTATGAAGAACAGTGGCAGCCCAAAAATATTCCCGTAATATTTAGAATGTACCAATTAAATTTTAACGGCAATGAGGATTTTGTATATAAAAAGTATTGGGATATGTATGAAAATCATTTCATTGAAGAATTGTAAACGGACCGCGTAATACAAAGCCCGGCTTTTCGGGATTAAGAGTTAGAATTTTCGTTAATAACTGCCGGACCAGGAAAGATTCCGGCAGTTGGTGTAAGATCCATTCTTGTTTTATACTTTATATTGTTTTCTTATTTCCGGCGAATCCAATCACCGTAAATGCCACTGCCAGTACAAGTAATATAATAATAGAGAACAGCATGGCTCCCTGTGTTCCGGATAGTTTCCCGGAAGCTGCAAAGGCTGCGCCGCCGGCTGTCACCAGGTACGGGCACACGGTCATACCTGCATTCTGCATGCAGGTGGCAATGGAAACTGCCATACCGGAAGAAGCCTGTGGAACCGCTCCGCCTGCGCCGTTTAAGATGCACGGCATACAGATGGAGAAGGCAAGTCCGCAGATAAACGCGCCCAGATAGGACATGGGAAGGTTAGCGGCAAATGTCATGATCAGGAAGGATAATGACAGTACCACACAGCCAACGGTAAGCGTAAGTTTCTTGAATATATCTGCAATTTTGCCGAAAATAAATCCCATAACAAATCCGCCAAGGGCGAAACATGCCAGTGAATAACCGGCTGCCACCGTGTCACCCAGACCTTGTTCCGTGATGAGGGAGGATGCAAAGTTGGCATATGTCTGTGCACCGGACATATAGACAAAGAACGCCGCGCACCATACCCACATCATAGCGGTAGGACGAAATTTCCCCTTTTCACCGGAAGAACTTGTCTTAACCGGCTGCTTGTAGGGGATACAGGTGACAGCGGCTATCAGGGATACCATTGCGATGAGATGAACTAAAAACGCAATATTCCAGCTGATTCTGCCCAGGTTGCCTGAGACCAATGAAAAGAAGATCGCACCGAGCATCTGGAATGCGGTCATATTTCCCATGACTTTCGCCCTCTCGGCCGGGTCTTCAAAATTCTCAATAACCAGTGCCGGACAGAGGGACTGGACGATTCCCACGCCTACGCCGAAGATAAGGCGCATGACAAGGATCAGCCCCAGACTGTCCATAAAGTAAGGCAGAACTCCCCCCACAAGCCAGAAGAGAACGCCTGCAATCATCAATGTCTTTTTCGGGACAAAATCCATCAGTTTTCCTGTAACCAATGTGACCAGTATAACCACCAGACAGGGCGCAGAAATCAGATATGCGACAACTTTTGTCTGGCCTGCCTCGGGGAAGGCTGCGGCAATACTTGCAATATTGCTTGCCACAGCGATAGCCCCCATCATCAGGATGGCACACAGGTAAATGGCGGTTTTCACCCTTCGGTTGCTGCCTTTTTCCATAATGTTAATCCTTTCATGTTCCAATATGGAGTAGTTAAGTCATAAATCGAGTCTTTAAATATCAATTGCCCGGTAATAACCCGTAGTGACAGCTTCCACAACACGTCCTGCCTTGATACAGTCACCTGTTTCAAATACACGTGGTGCTGCATTGTAAAAGCTTTCGGCAGTTTTTCGGTCAGCTTTCATTCCGGCTGCCAGCAGGATATTATCTGCGGGGATAACAAGCTCGCCCTCAGGAGTCTGGCATACAAGGCCTTTGTCAGTGATTGCCTTTGCCGTGGTGTTCACATGGATCTTGATGTTGCTGTCGCGCATATAAATCTTCATGGCATTTTTGTGCATGAAATAGGAATCTGCTGCCCAGTCATCTTTCATTTCAACGATGGTTACGTCTTTGCCGAGTCCGTCCAGGTAAATGGCGCATTCGGAACCGACAAGTCCACCGCCGAGGATGACAACCTTCTGTCCAAGGGCCGGTTCCGGCTGATGAAGAGCGGTAAGCCCCACAACTTTTTCATTGTCAATTCCCGGAATCGGCGGAACAATGGGTTTGGCACCGATGGCAGTGATGATAACGTCAGCATTTTCTGCGGCTGCCTGCTCTGCGGTCAACTCTGTGTTCAGGCGTACATCCACACCTGATTTGGCAAGGCGGCCTTCCAGTACTTTGACAAAATTATACATATCCTGTTTAAATGGTATGTACTGCTCGGAGAGAAGCTGTCCTCCGAGACGGCTGTTTTTCTCGTAAAGAGTGACAGAATGTCCCCGTCCTGCGGCTGTGATGGCTGCTTCCATACCGCCGGGGCCGCCGCCCACTACGATGACTTTCTTCGGTGTTGTAGGCGGAAAGGCATGTTTGTGTTCCAGCTCATTGCCGACAACCGGATTGAAAGCGCAGCAGAAGGTTCTGTTTGTCAGGTAGTTGTAGAAGCAGGTGAAGCAGCGGCAGCAGCGGGTGATGTCGTCTTTGTTGCCGGAAAATGCTTTTTCCGGAAAGTAGGGGTCACAGATGGACTGACGGGCAATCTCTATGATATCTGCTTTGCCTGTGGCGATGATTTCCTCCATCATATCCGGGTCGTTGAGGCCGCCCAGGGTAGCCACCGGTGTCTTGACGTGCTTCTTGATCTCTGCGGCCAGATATACGTTGCAGCCGTGCTCAATGAACATGGACGGATGTGTACGCACAAATACTTCCGGGTCTTCGTGAACGCCGGCGGATACATGGATAATGTCAACTTTGCCGTCTATGGCTTTTGCCATCTCGATTCCCTCTTCGATACCGTATCCGCCTTTGGTAAACTCGGCACCGCTCATACGGAATTCGATGGGGAAATCAGGACCTACGGCTTCCCTTACTTTTTCAATGACAAGAAGAGAAAAACGCATACGGTTTTCCAGGCTGCCGCCCCATCTGTCTGTTCTGTGGTTCATAGCCGGGGAGCTGAACTGTCCAAGGAGCCAGCCGTGTCCGCCGTGAATCAGTACCATATCGAATCCGGCTTCCTTTACCAGTTTGGCAGCCTGGCCAAAGCAGTCGGCAACTCTGTAGATGTCTTCTTCCGTCATGCTGCGGACCGGATGTCCTTCTCCGTTGATCTCGTCGTTGGGGCCGATATTGACACCTTCTGCGCTTCCATGGCCCCGGGCATTGGCGAATTTGCCGCCGTGGGCAAGTTCCATAACGGCATTGCAGTTATGGCGGTGCATGGCGTTAGCAGCTTCCTTCAGGGAGGGAAGCGACATAACATCGTAGAGCTTGACTTCCTTCGTGTGGGAACGTCCGATGGCATCCACGATGCCAAGACCGATGGCAACGCCTGCCAGGCCGCCGCGGGCACGGTTCTCGTGAAATGCGATTTCTTCCTTGCGCATATTACAGTCAGAGTCTAATTCGGGATTAGACATGGGAGCGCCCAGGATTCTGTTCTTGAATGTCAGGTTGTTGATGGTGATTGGGCTGGCAAGATGCGGATAATACTTATTTTTCATTGGGAAACCTCCTTAGTTTCGTTTACGTTTGTTTGATAAGTTAAATATATAACAAATTCCGCGATTGAAAAAGAAGAAAAAACATTGTACTATTACAAGGAAAAGGTTGTAGTGGTAAAGGGGGCCTCAATATCTTTTCCGGCAGAGCGTTAGAGGCATTCTTTCTGATTTAGACAGGAGATTAGGACATGACATTCAGGCAAATGGAGTTATTCGTAGCGGTATGTGAATATAAGAGCATTAATAAGACATCTGCGGCGTATCATATTTCGCAGCAGGGGATATCAAAGACCATCCGGGAAGTGGAGGAGGAGCTTGGTTGTGTGCTTCTGAACCGGGATATTAACGGTGTGTCGCCGACAAGGTTTGGGACGTATTTTCTGAATGAGTGCCGTATTATTCTGGAGAGGAAGAATTATGTGTGCTCCCATATCACGCAGATTGAGGATATGCCGCAGGAAACGATTTATCTGGGTATGGCATTCGGGGTGGTTTCTTCGCTGCCTTACCGGCTGATAGGGGATTTTGAAAGGCTGCATCCCCATGTGAAGATCGAGTATTCAGACCATACGGATTACTATCTGGAAAGTCTTGCGAAGAAGGATGAATATGATTTTTGTATCACGACGGGAGTGGTGGACAGGGAGAGGCTTTCATCGGAGCTGTTGTTTCAGGAGGGCGTGTATCTGTGTATTCCGTGTACCCATGAATTGTATGAAAAAGAAAAGATTACCATGGAGAATTTGAAAGGGCAGAGATATGCCATGTTCAGCACGCAGTTTCATATCCGCCATAATTTTGACACTGCCTGCAGGAATGCGGGCTTTGAGCCGGAGATAGTGATTGCGTCCAGTGATTTTAATTCACTGAAAGAGATTGCCCAGCACAATAATCTTCTGTTTGTGGTTCCGGGCCATACGATTCGGCCGGATGATGCCAGGCTTCGGTATGAGAAGTTCCCTGATGACAGATTTACCTGGGATGTGAATTTTGTTAAGAAAAATAATAAAGTGCTGACAGAGAATATGATGGCATTTTACCGTTATCTGAAAGAACAATTTCCGAAAAAAAATGTGCCCCCTTTGGGGGAGGAATCTCCGGTAAGTAATCTCCCTGCGGATTGTTGATGATTCCGGTGTTTTGCCTGCACAGACCAAATTTTACTTGAAGTTCTTCCTCAAACTGCGTATAATTGAACAAGCATGCATCACAGTGATACAAATTGTGTTTGTGAGGCAGCATTCATATGGACAGTATACTGCATGGAGCTATAATTGTGTCGGCCTGTGTTGAGATGTGGGCTGAAGGAATAGTTTGATATTGTGTATATTTTTAAAAAATATCAAGGAGAAATAATGAGAAAATTAGCTTTAAGTGATGAAATATTACTAAAAATCGAGAAACCCGCCCGCTATATTGGTAATGAGGTAAACTCGGTAAATAAGAACAAAGATGAGGTGGATATACGTTTTGCCATGTGTTTCCCGGATGTGTATGAAATCGGAATGTCCCATCTGGGAATACAGATATTATATGATATGTTTAATAAAAGAGAGGATGTATGGTGTGAACGTGTCTACTCTCCATGGCCGGATTTAGACGCGGTTATGCGCAAAAAGCAGATTCCGTTATTTGCGCTGGAATCCCAGGATCCCATAAAAGACTTTGATTTTCTCGGCATAACCATCCAGTACGAGATGTGTTATACGAACATTCTGCAGATTCTGGATCTGAGCCATATGCCCCTTCGCGCGAAAGACAGAGGGGAAGAATACCCCATCGTCATAGGCGGAGGTCCTTGTACCTATAACCCGGAACCGCTGGCCGAGTTCTTTGATGTGTTCTATATCGGTGAGGGAGAAACGGTTTTTGATGAATTTCTGGACATCTATAAGGAATATAAAAAAGTTGGAAAAAGCAAAAAAGAATTTTTAGAACGCGCCGCCGAAATACCGGGTATTTATGTTCCGGCATTTTATGACGCGTCGTACCATGAGGATGGGACACTTGCGTCCTTTACCCCCAATAATCCGCATGCCAAAGAGATAATTGAAAAACAGGTTGTCATGAACCTCTCAGATGTCTGTTATCCGGAAAAGCCGGTGGTGCCGTTTATCAAGGCCACACAGGACCGTGTTACCCTGGAAATCCAGAGGGGATGTATCCGGGGATGTCGTTTCTGCCAGGCAGGGATGATTTACAGACCGACCAGGGAGCGCGATGTGGAATTCCTGAAAAAGACGGCCCAGGCTATGCTTGAAAGTACCGGGCATGAAGAAATTTCCCTGAGTTCCCTAAGCTCCAGTGATTATTCCAAACTGCCGGAATTGATAGATTATCTGATTCAGGAGTGTTCCGCAAGAAATGTGAACATCTCCCTTCCTTCCCTGCGTATTGACGCCTTTTCTCTGGATGTTATGAGCAAGGTTCAGGATATCAAGAAGAGCAGTCTGACTTTTGCCCCGGAGGCGGGAACACAGCGTATGCGCGATGTGATCAATAAAGGACTGACAGAGGAAGTTATCTTAAACGGTGCGGCAGAAGCATTTGCCGGAGGCTGGACCAGAGTGAAGCTGTATTTTATGCTGGGACTCCCCACGGAGACAGAGGAGGATATGAAAGGCATTGCCCATCTTGCTGAAGAAGTCGCCAAGAAATATTATGAAATACCAAAAGAACAGCGCCGGGGCAGATGCCAGATCGTAGCCAGTACGTCCTTTTTCGTGCCGAAACCGTTTACCCCCTTCCAGTGGGCTTCCATGTGCCGCAAAGAGGAGTATCTGGCAAAAGCAAAAGTTGTGAAAGATGAGATCCGTGCGCAGCTAAACCAGAAGAGTATCAAATACAATTACCATGAGGCAGATGTCACGGTGCTGGAAGGGATTTTGGCAAGGGGTGACAGACGTATCTGTGATGTTCTGGAGCTGGCCTACAAAAACGGGGCTGTTTTTGATGCATGGTCCGAATATTTCCGTTATGATATCTGGATGAAGGCCTTTGAAGAACTGGGCATTGATCCGGAATTTTATACGCTTCGTGAGCGTCCGGCTGATGAATTGTTCCCCTGGGACTTTATTCACGCGGGGGTAGCAAAAAAATTCCTTCTAAAAGAATGGGAGAGAGCAAAAGAGGGAGTTGTGACACCAAATTGCCGGGTAAAATGTTCCGGCTGCGGAGCAGCTTCTTATAAAGGAGGTGTCTGCATTGAAGGTTAGAGTGAAATTTGCAAAAGAAGGGGCCATGAAATTTATCGGTCATCTGGATATCATGCGGTATTTCCAGAAAGCTGTAAAACGCGCAGGACTGGATGCGGCATTTTCAGAAGGATACAGTCCTCACATGATTATGTCCTTTGCCTCACCTCTGGGTGTGGGGATAACCAGCACAGGTGAATACTTTGATTTAGAGCTTAAGAGTGCCTCTTCATCAGAAGAAATGGTAAAAAGGCTGAATGATGCCATGGTGGAGGGAATGCGCATTTTAAGCATCCGCCAGGTAGAAGAAGGCAAGGCGGGAAAGGCCATGTCTCTTGTGGCTGCTGCTGACTATGTACTCACCTTTCGGGAGGGAAAAGAGCCGTCAGAGGACTGGAAGAAGAAAATTGCGGAATTTACGGCCCAGCCATCCATCACAATCTTGAAAAAGACAAAGAAAAGTGAAAAGGAAGTGGACATCCGCCCCTTTATATATCATATGGAAGAAAATGAGGGGAGCATTTACCTGACTCTGGCGGCGGGGAGTTCCAACAACACCAAGCCTGAGCTTGTAATGGAAGCTTTCTGTGCATTTTTAGGTGTGCCTTACGATGAATGGGCCTTTATGGTGCATAGAAGCGAACTTTATGCCGACAACGGCACAGAGGAGGAGCGGCATCTCGTGCCGCTGGAAAATTTAGGTGAGGAAATTGAGTAAGCTGATTCTGACGCCTATGGATATTTCCGGCAGAAAACGGCTGGCGGCGGCCCTTGTGCAGGACGGGCGTGTCTGCCAGCTTGACTTGTGCCGGTTTGAACATAAGAATATTTTGGGCAATATTTATGTGGGAAAAGTAAAAAATATCGCTGAAAATATACGTGCGGCCTTCATAGAAATAGCGGATGGCATCATGTGTTATTACTCTATGGACGAAAAGGCAATTCCTATCTATACCAACCGGAAAAAAAACGGGAAGCTGAAGCCGGGTGATGAACTCCTGGTGCAGGTGTGCAGAGAGCCCATCAGGGGAAAGCTTCCCTGTGTGACCTGTGATCTGAATTTCTCGGGAAGATATTTGGTTGTGACCGCTCTTAAGGCTGTGCCGGGGTTCTCGGGGAAATTAAACGCAGAGGAGAAAAAGAGGCTGAAGGAAATACTCAGTCCCATTCTGCCGGATGATGCCGGTATCATTGTGCGCACTAACAGCAGAAACGCATCGGAGGAAGAACTGCAGTCCGAGCTGGAACGGCTGATGAAATGCCTGCATCAGGTAAAAGAAAAAGCCCTGACAAGAACCTGTTTTTCCCTGATACATGAAAATCTGCCGGAATACCTGCAGGTTTTGCAGAATGTGTATGAACAGGACCTGGATGAGATCGTCACAGACGACAGAGAGCTTTGTGACCAGGTTTCACGCTATCTGGAATACTATGGAATGCCGGCTGATAAGCTGCGTTTCTATGAGGATAAGCTTCTGCCTCTGTCACGCTTATATTCACTGGAATCAGTACTCAAAGAGGCGGTTTCTGAAAAAGTGTGGCTGAAATCAGGGGCGTTTTTAGTGATCCAGCAGACAGAGGCATTTGTCTCCGTTGATGTGAACACCGGAAAATATACCAGTAAAAAGGATTCCCAGGAGACCTTCCGGAAAATTAATCTGGAGGCAGCCAAAGAGATCGCAAGGCAGCTCCGTCTCCGCAATCTGTCCGGAATGATCTTAATAGATTTCATTAATCTGAAAGAGCAAAAAGATAAAGATGAGCTGCTGCAGGCCCTGCAGAGATACCTGAATCAGGACCCGGTCAAGGGGAATGTGGTGGACATTACGAAACTGAATATTGTGGAAGTGACCCGCAAAAAAATAAGGAAATCCCTGGCAGAAGAGCTTCGGGAAGAATATCAGGAAAGTGTAAGGTAATCATAGTTATGAAAGTAAAATCCATGCTTACAACGCTGTGTTATATTGAGAAAGGCGACAGCTATCTGATGCTGCACCGGATTAAAAAAGAGTCTGATGTAAATAAAGACAAATGGATTGGTGTGGGCGGACATTTTGAGGAGGATGAAAGTCCGGAGGACTGTCTTTTACGGGAAGTAAAAGAGGAAACGGGCCTGACGCTTACTTCCTACAAATTCAGAGGCATTGTCACCTTTATTTTCAAACCCCTGACAGGGGAACCGGACACAGAATATATGTGTCTCTACACAGCAGATGGATATGAAGGCACTCTGTGTGCCTGCAATGAGGGCACTCTGGAATGGGTACAGAAAAAAGAAGTGCTGAATCTGAACCTTTGGGAGGGGGACAAGATATTCTTCAAGCTTTTAGATGAGGACCATCCTTTCTTTTCCCTGAAATTAATGTATCAGGGAGATACATTACGTGAGGCGGTGTTAGATGGAAAACGGATACGATGATTTCGGAAACCTGCAGAAGAAAAAACTGAAGCCTGTACACGGAATACTCCTGTTTGTACTGGTTATGGCTTCCTACTATACAATTATTGCCTGGATGCAGATGAAGTTCGGTATGTACGGGCTGGCAATGACGGAGCTGTACCTGCTTTTGCTGTCCGTGGGAATCACGGTGCTTTGCGGTGCGGATCTTGCAGAGGTCTTTCCGATCAGAAAACCGGCATGGAGCAAAGTCTTCGGGACACTGCTTTTGTGGGCAGGAGTCTACGCCCTGGTTCTGCCGGCTACCATGGTGATCGCATGGCTGTTTCCAAGGCAGATGTTCGGTACCGGCAGCGCTCTGAATGATATGATCGCCAGTGTGCCGCTGCTGCTTTCTGTATTTATAACGGCTGTAATGCCTGCTGTCTGTGAGGAGGCAATGCACAGAGGTGTAATTCTGCACAGCCTGAAAAGCCTGAAACGCGAATGGCTGATCGTGCTGGTCATGGGAATCCTTTTCGGCCTGTTTCATGGCAGTGTATGGCGCTTTGTGCCAACTGCGCTGCTGGGCGGAGCCTTGTCCTGGCTGATGCTTAAAACAGAGAATATGGTTTATCCGGCACTGTTTCATTTCGCAAATAATTTTCTGCCGACGCTTCTTACTTTTGGACAGACTGAAAATGATGCAGCGGCAGGTGCGGAATACCTCATGGAAGCAGGTATCCCCATGGCAGCACTGGGAATCTATGTGGCGATTGGCTGCGTGGCACCATTTGCCATTTATACGGCGGGTTATCTGATACGAAGGGAAAAAGGAAGAAAAGTGCCCTATTTTCCGAAAGAACATCAGACATTCTGGATCGTATTTCTCACCATCTGTTCCGTGATACCGGCAATGATAGGCGGCGTGTTATTTTTGTATGGGATTTTCTTTGAGGACTCCCTGTGGGAGATGATAAGGCAGAGTCCGGTGGAAAATTTCACCGTTTTTCTGAAATACCTGTAACGGTTCGGTACAAACCTCCTTTGGTGATGGCTTTTTTGTACAAAATTCCTACAAAATTTTCAAGAATATATTGACGAACAGATATTCTTGTGCTATTATAAGCGAGTATGCCGCACAAAGAGGTTTGAAGCGCTGTGAAATAGTCAGCCACCATAATTTGGCGAGTAATGATAATAGGAGGTGCCATATGTACGCAATTATTGCAACAGGTGGTAAACAGTACAAAGTAGCCGAAGGCGATGTTATCAGAGTAGAAAAACTTGGAGCAGAAGCTGGAGAAACTGTTACATTTGACCAGGTCCTTGCCGTAAACAATGATGGGTTAAAAGTTGGTGAAGACGTAGCAAGCGCTACTGTAACCGCGTCTGTAGTTGAAAACGGTAAAGCAAAAAAGGTTATCGTTTACAAATATAAACCGAAAACCGGATACCACAAGAAAAACGGTCACAGACAGCAGTACACCAAAGTTAAGATTGAAAAAATCAACGCTTAATTATGACGTACATTACGTTTTATCAGGACAGTGACGGTGTTGTGACAGGCTTTGACACCAGTGGACATGCCGGGTATGCCAAGCAGGGTGAGGATATCATCTGTGCAGCTATTTCCGCTCTTGTCATCAATGCGGTGAATTCCATTGAAGAGTTTACAGAAGATGCTTTTAAAGTGGATGTAGACAGGGAAAATGGCGGTATCGTATTCAGGCTGGAGGCAAAACCTTCCAAAGAAGCAGCATTGTTGCTGAATTCCCTCATTCTCGGATTGCAGAGAATGGAAGACGAAGAAGAAAACAGACAATATATTGATGTCATATTCGAGGAGGTGTAAGGACATGTTAAGAATGGACCTTCAGTTTTTCGCTCATAAAAAAGGTGTGGGTTCTACCAAGAACGGTAGAGATTCCGAATCCAAAAGACTGGGCGCAAAGAGAGCAGACGGACAGTTTGTAAAAGCCGGAAATATCCTTTACAGACAGCGCGGAACAAAAATTCATCCGGGTGTGAATGTAGGACGCGGCGGCGACGACACTTTATTTGCATTAGTAGATGGTGTTGTTCGTTTTGAGAGAAAAGGCAGAGACAAAAAACAGGTTTCTGTAGTACCGGTAACAGCAGAGTAACAATGGAATCTGCGCTTGCAGGTTTTCTATTGTCATGAATTAAGGGAGGCTTCAAATCGTTTTGGTTTGAAGCCGCTTTTTTTAGCAATATATCTGCTAAGGCAGATTTAGAAAGTCAGAGGTTTTTATGTTTGCAGACAGAGCAAAAATCACAATCCGTTCCGGAAAAGGCGGTGACGGCCATGTGAGCTTCCGAAGAGAACTTTATGTTCCAAACGGCGGTCCTGACGGCGGCAACGGCGGCAGAGGCGGAGACGTTATCTTTGAAGTGGATAAAGGTCTGAATGCCTTGACCGATTATCGGCATAAACGAAAATACGCGGCAGAGAACGGACAGGAAGGCGGCAAGAAGAGATGTCATGGCGCCGACGGAAAAGATATTATTTTGAAAGTTCCGGAAGGAACCGTGATCAAGGAAGCAGCTTCCGGAAAAGTCATTGCTGACATGTCCGGAGAAAACAAAAGACAAGTAGTGTTAAAAGGCGGAAGAGGCGGCAAAGGAAACATGAACTATGCCACAGCTACCATGCAGGTGCCAAAATATGCCCAGCCGGGACAGCCGTCCCAGGAGCTTGAGGTGATGCTGGAACTGAAAGTGATAGCAGATGTGGGACTTATCGGATTTCCAAACGTTGGAAAATCCACCCTGCTGACAAGAGTGAGCAATGCCAGGCCGCAGATAGCCAACTATCACTTTACAACTATCAATCCTCATCTGGGAGTTGTAGATCTGGAAGGCTGTGACGGATTTGTCATTGCGGATATTCCGGGTCTGATCGAGGGTGCATCAGAAGGTGTGGGACTTGGCCATCAGTTCCTGCGTCATATTGAGAGGACCCGCGTACTGATCCATCTGGTGGATGCAGCGTCCACAGAGGGAAGAGATCCCATAGATGATATTTATAAAATCAACAAAGAACTGGAAGCTTATGATCCAAAACTCATGGAGCGTCCCCAGGTGATCGCTGCCAACAAGACAGATATGATCTACAGCGAGGACGAAGATCCGGTTGAACGCATCAGACAGGAGTTTGAACCTCAGGGAATCCGAGTGTTTTCCATATCCGCAGCTACAGGAAAAGGTCTGAAGGAACTTCTCTATTATGTGAAGAGTCTTCTGGACAAGATCGACAAAGAACCAGTTATATTTGAACAGGAATTCTTCCCGGAAGATGTGCTGATCACAGAGAATCTTCCGTATACCGTAAAACAGGATGAAGAGGACGAGCACTTGTTCTATATAGAAGGGCCGAAGATTGAGAAGATGCTGGGATATACCAATCTGGATTCAGAGAAAGGATTTTCTTTCTTCCAGAAGTTCCTTAGGGAGAGTGGTATTCTGGCTGACCTGGAAGCAGCGGGAATTGAAGAAGGCGACACTGTACGGATGTACGGCTTTGATTTTGATTATTACAAATAGGAGATAACATGACAAGTAAACAGAGGGCGTATTTAAAAGGTCTTGCAATGACCATGGACCCCATCCTGCAGATTGGGAAATCCAGCCTGACACCGGAAAACACGGCGTCTGTCGCTGAGGCGCTGGAGGCCAGAGAACTGATCAAGATAAATGTTCTCCAGAACTGCATGGATGATCCGAGGCAGATTGCAGAAATGCTGGCTGAGAGGACTAAATCCCAGGTGGTACAGGTGATTGGCAAGAAAATTGTTTTATATAAAGAAGGAAAAAAAGAAAAGAAGAAAATATTTCTTCCATAATAGGATATCCTGATAAGAGGAACAGTCATGTGCGAGAAAAGAAAACGAGTGGGCATCATGGGCGGGACTTTTGATCCCATCCATATTGGACATCTGATTTTGGGCGAGACAGCCTATGAGCAGTTTGACTTAGACCAGGTACTTTTTATGCCTGCAGGAAATCCTCCCCACAAGAGGAATCGTCTTCACCGGGCAACGGATGAACAGCGCAGTGAAATGGTGAGAAGGGCGATCGCTTCCAATCCGCACTTCTCCCTCTCTTTGGAGGAGATGAATGAGGATGGATTCACCTACACTTACAGAACGCTGGAACGTCTGAGGGCTGAGCACCCGGATACAGATTATTTCTTTATTCTGGGAGCTGACTCTCTCTTTGATTTTGACAAATGGAGAGAACCGGGCAGAATATGCAGAGCGTGTACTGTGGTGGCGGCGACCCGGAATCATACCAGTCAGGAACGGCTGGATGAGGCGATTCGTTTCCTGGAGGAAAAATACAGCGGAACCTTCCGCAAACTGAATTCCCTGAACATAGACATTTCATCGGCTATGCTCCGCTCCTGGATAGCAGGGCAGAGGACTATAAAGTATTATGTGCCTGACAATGTCATTGCATATATCAGGGAGAACCATATTTACGAGGAATGTGATACGGATGAACTATGATTTGAAAGCCTTTTCAAAAAAGCTGAAAAAGCATCTTGATGAAGAACGGTATGTGCATACTCTTGGGGTTATGTACACAGCAGCAGCATTGGCTATGGCCCACGGCTGTGATTTGGAAAAGGCGCAGACAGCAGGCCTGCTTCATGACTGTGCGAAATGCATACCAAATGAGAAGAAGCTGAAGCTGTGTGAAAAAAAGAATATTCCGGTATCTGAGATAGAAGAGAAGGCACCCTTTCTTCTTCACTCGAAACTGGGAGTTTATATAGCAAGAAAAAAGTATGAGGTAGAGGATAAGGAGATTCTGTCTGCTATCCGCTGGCATACCACAGGCAGGCCGGAGATGACACAGCTTGAAAAGATCATCTATCTGGCAGATTATATTGAACCGGGCAGGGATAAGGCACCCAATCTGGATAAAGTGCGCAGGCTGGCCTTTGAGGATTTGGATGTGTGCATGTATGAAGTGCTGAAAGATACCCTGGATTATCTAGGGAGCAATCCGAAGACACTGGACCCGGCTACAAAAGAAGCATTTATCTATTATGAAGAAATTTATAACAGAAAAACACAGAAGGAGGCAAATATATGAACAGCAAGGAAATTGCACGGATGGCGTGTGAAGCACTGGAAGACAAAAAAGCGCTGGAAGTAAAGATCATTAATATAGAGAAAGTCTCCACTTTGGCAGATTATTTTATTATTGCCAGCGGCAGCAACCGGAATCAGGTGCAGGCCATGGCGGATAATGTGGAAGAAATTCTTGGAAGAGCGCAGATTGAACCAAAACAGATTGAGGGATACCAGAACGCAAACTGGATTCTCATGGATTACAGGGATGTGGTGATTCATATTTTTGATGAGGAAAACCGCCTTTTCTATGATTTGGAGAGAATCTGGAGAGATGGCTCCCTGATCGAAAAGGAAGAACTGGATAAATAAAAAAGTTTCGTGTTTTGGATAATTTGGTATTTTAAGGGGCTGCCGTACAGATGGTTATTTCTGTACGGCAGCTTTTGCTGTCCTGTAAAACGATTATCACCCAACAGGACTTTTTTGTTTATTTGATAACTCTGCTATATGTATATCCTTTAGATGGTACGGATTCTGAACCTTTATTTCATAAAACGGAATACTCCGATCACTTTGCCGAGAACCTGAAACTGCTGGTCCGGTGATATGACAATGGGGTCCATAAAATCATTTTCCGGCTGCAGACGGATATGATCTTTTTCTTTGTAGAAGGTCTTGATCGTTGCGGAATCCTCCACAAGTGCAACAACCTTATCGCCATTTTCGGCATTCTCCTGCTTCTCCACCACTACATAATCACCGCTGAATATTCCGGCATTGATCATGCTGTCACCCTGTACGACCAGCATAAAGGTCTGCTTGTTGGGCATGTATTCGGAGGGAATGGGGAAGTAGCCTTCTACGTTCTGTACTGCCAGAAGCGGTTCGCCTGCGGCAACTTTTCCGATGATAGGTACATTTACGGTCTCTCTTCTCACCAGATTGAAGTTGTCATCCACAATTTCGATTGCCCGCGGTTTGGTGGGGTCCCTTCTTATATAACCGTTTTTCTCCAGCGTCTCCAGATGGGAGTGGACAGAGGAAGTGGACTTTAAATTGACTGCCTCGCAGATCTCGCGTACAGACGGCGGGAAACCGCGGTTCAGGATTTCATTTTTCATATATTCTAAAATTTCGGATTGTTTTTTACTGATTTTTCCATATGACATAAGTGATACCTCCGGTTCTGTTTGAGTGGGGTTTATGATCGATGTGATATTGTCTGATACTCTCACAGTTATTTAAAAATATAATAACATATTTCGGCATGAAATGCAAACAGATATTCGGAATATTTGTTCGATTCCTATTGACAAACATGTGTTCTTGTATTATGATGGGTTATAGAAAAAGAACGCATGTTCGCGAACATATATTTGCATGTACGGAGGAGAAAACTATGAGGGAAAACAGGAGAAGAGTAAGAAAACAGAGAGCAGACAGAGCAAAACTTTTGGGGATTGGTTTTTTGGCTTTGGTGATAACATTGTTTTTTTCTGTCAGGGCAGCCGCTACAGCCAATGCGGGAACCGCTGACAGCAGCCGGACCAAATATTATACCAGTATTCAGATTGAAAAAGGTACCAGTCTGTGGGATATTGCCGGGGATTATATGACAGAAGAATACGTCTCACAGCAGGAATATATTGATGAAGTCATGCAGATGAATCATCTGAAAAGTGATGTAATATATGAAGGGGCTTATCTGTGCGTTCCATATTATTCCGCCGAACAAAAGTAAGACTAGAGTGTGTTTGAAAATTGCTTTCAGCAAACTGGGGCGTGCAGATTGTCGGAATGAATTTTCAAACACGCTCTAGCAATGACTATTTGACTATTCAGTAAGTCTGCGCATTTACTGCGCTGACCGTAAGAAAACATTTAGGAGTCAGGCGAAACCCCATCGCCAAAGGCGATTTTCCTTGGATTTTGGTTTGTGACTGTGGGGGTACATAACCGTTACGACTTATAGAAAATATGCGGGAGAACATGTAATGAAAAGAGAATTAGGTATTGCAAGGTGTGGACTTGCCTGTTGTTTGTGTTCTGAGAATGTAAATTGCGCAGGCTGCAATTCCGGCGAATGTCCGGATAAAGAATGGTGTGAAAACCGAAAGTGTTCATCTGATAAGAATATCAGTCATTGCTCTGCGTGTACTGAGGATTGCAAGAAAGGGTTATTGGAAAAAATCAAGCCGTATGGATTTACGCGGTTTATGAAACGATATGGGGAAGAGGGATTGCTTGATTGTCTTGAGAAGAATGAAAAGAATGGTATTGTTTATCACCGGGAGGGCTTAAAGGGTGACTATGATGATTTCGATGATGTGGAGGAGCTGATCGAATTTATCAAAACAGGAAAGAGATAACTTTTATTTTTGAGATAACACAATAAAATATCAGTTTATATACATATGATTCTGGTCACGCCTGCTTTTTTGTGATAATATAAAAACCAAAGTATATAGAGCAGTCTGCGGCGGCAGCTGTGGAAAACGACGGGTTTATGGTATGCAGACAAAGTATGACACAGAAAAGAACACAGTATAAAAAGAGCTGACGAGTACAGAGGAAAGTTTATGAATCGAAAGAAAGTGACATCAACGGATGTGGCAAAGAGAGCAGGGGTTTCTCAGGCCACGGTATCTATGGTTCTGAATCAGAAGTATAACGTTTCTTTTTCCAGAGAGACAATTAAGAAGGTGGAGCAGGCAGCAAAAGAGCTGGGATATACCAATGAGAAAAAGCCGCGTACCTCCAGAATACGCATGCGCGGTACCATATTTGTGGTCTGTCCGAACTTTACGAACCCCTACTATTTTTCTCTGATACAGGGAATTGAAAAAACGGCACAGAAAAATAAATTTGATGTTTTTTTGTGTAATACCAGAAGGGATTACCAGACAGAGGAGAAATATCTGAAAAAAATAGAAAAGCTGAATCCTTCAGGGGTTATCTATACATTTGCCCCCACTTTTCCGGAATCGCTGCAGCATGTGGCAAAGAAAATACCTGTTGTTCTGATTGGTGAGAAGGATGTGGTTTCCGGGATAGATACCGTGGAGCTCAACAGCGAAAAAATGGGACGTATGCTTGCCGAATATTTGCTGGGATTAGGGCATAGGAAGGTTGGCTTTATTTCCACACCCTTGACAGAGCGCCAGTCTGCCAGGAGGGCGAGGATCAAAGGGTTCTGTGATGCTTTTGCAGATGCGGGCTGTTCTGATGGTGTGTATGTGAGAAGTCTTCCAAAAGAGATGGATATTATGTTCCAGGAAATTGATATGGAGTACAGGACCGGATATGAACTGACGCTGGAGCTGATTCAGCAGGTGCCCCAGATTACAGCTATTGCAGGAACAAACGATATGGTCGCTCTCGGTATCAGGGATGCACTGCTGAAGGAAAAGTACAGAATACCGGAAGATATTTCAATCATAGGCTGCGATAATCTTCTTTTTTCCGGATTTAGAGGAATTGATCTGACGACAGTGGAACATTATGTGTCGAAGAAGGGCGAGGATGCCTGTGAGATCCTGATTCAGGAAATGGGGGAGCAAAAAACGAAAAAGAGCAGCAGTGAAGAGAATATGGTCCATCACATAGAATATGAACCAAGGCTGGTTGTGAGAGGGAGCAGTTCCTATCCGAAAGTATAGAAATGTCTGTAACTGCCTGAAAATATTCCGTTGTTAGAATGGCTATCCATATAGTAATGAATGATTCGTACATGAAATATATCTTATATTATAAATGAGCATTTTCCAAACCGGATTTTCTGCATTATATTTTATGAATGCAGAAGGGTAGGGTTGGAAGATGCTTTTTGTTTTTGGAGATTTCATATTTGTTTGGATATGGAAACAAATTATTTATACTGCAATGCGATTTGTGGTGATGGAAATCGATTGGTGATTGATGATTTACAAATGAACACGATGAATTTAAATTTTGAAAGAATTTGGGATGATTCTTATTTGTGCTTGAAAACGAATAAGATAAGGCGTATGATATTCTTATAATTATTCATCAATAAGGATAAAACAGCATAAACAAGTATAAATGAGAATATGTCGATTAAAGCAAGATGCAAACAAGTACAAACGAGAAAAAATACAAACAAGAACGCAAATAATAAACCAGAGCCAATTATAACAGGCAATTATAGAAAATAGCAAGTGGAATCGGTATCATATAAAATTAAGTTACTTCATTTTTATTCTGCAACCGGCATTACCCAGGATGTGAAGCATGTATTCAGGTATCACAGGGAGGTATCACATGTAGGTACCACATGGCAGAGATATGCCGGATATGGTTTCCTGCCTGCAGAATCACAGAAAGGAGCGGTAAGGCATGTTTATGGAAGAACGGCAAAAGCTGATTGTGGATATGGTTAATACGTCCGGTCACATTACAGTGGCGGAAATACAGGAACGTTTTCAAATATCTTCGGACTGTGTCAGAAGGGATCTGCGTTCTTTGGAAAGCAGAGGGCTTTTAAAGAGGACGCATGGCGGGGCGATCAGTGCCGGTCCCAAGGGAAAGTATCCCAAAGAGCAGTACAATCCCAAAGAGAATACAGATACGGATGAGGCATGTCTGGCGGCAGCTAAAAAAGCGGTGGAGTATATTTCGGAAAATGACGTGATATATCTGACTACCTCTGCAGTCGGCTATTACATGGCAAAATGTCTGCCCACAGAGTTTTCAATTACAGTTGTGACGAATTCCGTGACGGTGGCCGATGAACTGCGGAAACATCTGAATGTGTCCACGATTTTACTTGGGGGTGAGATGTCTCACCGTGGACACTGCCATGATTACTATACAATGCAGATGATGAAAAATATAAGTCTGGACAAAGCGTTTCTGTCCCATACAGCGCTGTCCATCGAAAATGGTGCTTCCATACACAACAGTGCCGGTGTGGAGCTTGGAAGACTGATCATGAAAAACAGTTCCATGAATATAGGGGTATATCCGTCCGAGAAATTGGGAAGAAAGTCTATCCACTCAGTCTGTCCGATCACAGCCTATGATCTTCTGATCACGGATGACCAGGTTTCTGAGGATTTTGTTATGCAGGCGGAAAAGTTGAAGGTGAAAGTAGATATTGCCATGCTATAAATCGGCTGATTCACAGAAACACACTCTGATATGAGGAGGAGGAAAATGTATTGTATATTAGTGACCGGGATTCCTGCATCCGGCAAAAGCACCATGGCAGAGTACCTGTCTGAGGCTTTGTGTATTCCTATGCTGTCAAAGGATAAAATCAAAGAAATTTTGTTCGATACCATCGGATTTCACTCCAGAGCAGAGAAAGTGGCGCTGGGAACCGGGGCGATGGAAATTATGTATTACTTTGCCGAACAGATGATGAAGATCGGGCAGCCCTTCATACTGGAGAATAATTTTGAAAATGTCTCAAAGCCGGGTATCCAAAAGCTGCTCAGCAGATACGGCTGTCAAGCAGTGACCGTACGCCTTTCTGGTGACGACTCTGTCCTTTATAAAAGAATGGCAAGAAGAAATGATTCCCCGGACAGACATATGGGCCATATTGTCAATGACTGTTACCCCAGACCGGAAGGGGAAACGGGGAGTATTATCCATCCGGTCCCCGCACAGGAGGACTTTATCCGTGGAATCACAGAGCGGGGCATGGTGGATTTCCGGCTTCCGGGTCCTCTTATGGAGATTGACACCACGGATTTTTCTAAAGTAAATCTTCAGAATATCGCAGAGGAGCTGCGGGGGATCATCTCCCATCTTTCACTGTCAGAAAACAGCAGCGAAGAAGAAAGAAGAGCCATGGGCATTAATAATTTAAAATATTAATAATACTATAAATTAATAATTTGATTCCCGGTTTGACATTCTGTTGGAATCTGCTATAGTAAAAACAGAAATGAAGTGTCCTGCAGTCTGTGTTCCGGCTGTAAAGGATGACTTTTTATCCAAAGCCCTAATAATATAGAACCAGGCTTTCAAAAAAGAGAATCTGACGGAAAGGATTAGAACAAAATTATGGAAAAGACAAACTGGAAAAAATACCTGGAGAAGCCCTATCACTGTTCCTGTGGGAAGACCCATGTGTGCAGCATAGAAGATATTATCATTGAGGAGAACGCAATTGAGCGTCTGCCTGAAATTCTCGGCAGGCACGATTATAAAAAACTCTGCATTGTCTGTGACATCAATACAAAAAAGGTGGCAGGGGATAAGGTCTGCGCAGTGCTGGATGAGACCGCGTATACATATCAGACAATCGTCTTCCAGGACAGGGAACTTGTGCCGGATGAGGAGGCAGTTACCTATTTTCTGACAGAGATTGACAGGGACTGCGATTTGATCATTGGGGTAGGCTCCGGTACGATTAATGATTTGTGCCGTTTTATCAGCTACAAGATGAATCTGGATTATTATATTGTGGGTACCGCACCGTCCATGGACGGCTATGCATCCAATGTATCACCGCTTATTATAAAGCATCTGAAAACCACATATGAGGCACATACGGCCAAAGTGATCATCGGAGACCTGGATATTCTGGCTCAGGCACCTTTATCCATGATCGCGGCAGGTGCCGGCGATATCCTGGGAAAATATGTCTGCCTGACAGACTGGCAGCTTGCCCATATCATGAATGGGGAATATTATTGTCCGGAAATGGCAGATATGGTGAGAGAATCTATCCAGAAGGTAGTGGACAATGCAAAAAAAGCGGCCGAAAGAGACAAAGAGGCCGTTGCAGCCATTATGGAAGGGCTTGTTCTGAGCGGTATTGTCATGAGCTATATCGGCAATTCCAGGCCGGCGTCCGGCAGTGAGCACCATATGTCACATTACTGGGAAATGATGTTTTTACTGGATCAGCAGCCGGATCCCCTTCACGGTACAAAAGTAGGGATCGGAACGGTAGCAGCCATTAAAATGTATGAAAAACTGAGAGTTCTTGGCAAAGATGCAGTGCCGGACAGTGCTCCTCATTTTGACTACAATACCTGGAGCGGTGAAATCGAGGCAGCTTACGGACCGGCAGCACCCGGTGTGCTGAAGCTGGAGCAGTCCATCGGCAAAAATAAGGATGAGGAAGTCGCAAGAAGAAGAGAGGCGTATCTTGAGAATCTGGATAAGATCCAGGCACTGATCGATGAATTGCCAAAGGCTGAAACCATCATGGATATTCTGAAGTCCATGGATGCACCGTATTATCCCGATCAGATCAAGGTGACAGCAGATGTTTTCAAGAGAAGCATCTATTATGCAAAGGATTTGAGAAACCGGTTTGGTCTTCTGCAGCTCTTATTTGACCTGGAGCTTCAGGAGGAATTCAGCAGCAGGCTGATCGAAGAAATATATCAGGCATAAATCACATTGCACGGTCCGTCCTGTTTGTGATAAACTGTAAGCAAAGAACTGGAAAAAGGAGCTTAGAGTTTATGAGACAGGTTTTAGAAAATGAATATCTGAAAGTATCCGTGGAAGACCATGGCGCTGAACTGGTCAGTGTATATGATAAGGAAAATGAAAGAGAAGAACTTTGGCAGGCAGAGCCTCCTTACTGGAATCGCCATGCGCCCATTCTCTTTCCGAATGTGGGAAAACATCATGACAATACATATCGTCTGAACGGAAAGGAATTCCGCACCAGCCAGCACGGGTTTGCCAGGGACAGAGAATTTGTATGCATCAGCAAAACAGCATCGGTTCTCACCCACAAACTGGTTTCAGATGAGGAGACCAGAAGTTACTTTCCTTTTGATTTTGAACTGTATATCACCCACCGCCTGGAAGAAAGGCAGCTTTCGGTAGAGTGGAAAGTGGTGAATACGAGCGGAGAAATCATGTATTTTACCATTGGCGGCCATCCCGGTTTTCGGGTTCCCATATGGGAGGGCAGCAGACAGACGGATTATTATCTTCTGTTTCAAAAGGGACCGGCACTTAAGTACAAACTGGTATACGGTGACAGCGGTACAGCAGACGCTGCCGGAGAATATACACTGAATCTGGAGGAGGCGGATGGATATTACAGATGCCCCATCACAGAGCATATGTTTGACAGGGATGCCCTGATTTTTGACGATACCCAGGTTGAATGGGTGGGAATCGGTTATCCTGACGGGACGCCTTATGTAGTTATGGAATGTGAAGGATTTACAAATTTCGGAATCTGGACAATGCCGGGAGGACCTTATATCTGCCTGGAGCCGTGGATGGGACGCTGCGATGATTATGGCTTTGCAGGAGATATTTCCGATAAAAAGGATGTTATCACCCTTAAAGAAGGGGAGACTTTTGATAAAAGTTATCGTATGACATTTTATAAATAGACCCGCTTCATGAACAGACAGAACCGTAGAAAAAAGCATAAACCAGAAATGAAAAAGCTGCAGAGCAGAAATGTTCGGCAGCTTTTTTAGTCCGGCAGAAAGTGCGAAAAATTTGTAGGGATTTTATAGAGAATTTTTTGTTATCCTTATTACAATATCTGTGTATCGCGAAACGTGTTGCCGGGCATGCATGGAACAGTAACCATACCGGCTCCGGATGAGATACAGGCAGACAATAAGTGCAGGATGGGAGGAAATATGGCTGAGAAAATTTTGATCGTGGATGATGAAAAGGATATCCGCTGCATGCTGAGAGATTATTTTGAGCTGCAGGGATATGAGATTTATACTGCAGCAGACGGGGAGGAAGCTCTGGATAAAATGAAGATACAGCCGGACATGATCCTTCTGGATATCAATATGCCGGGTATGGACGGCTATGAGGTGTGCAGAAGGATCAGGGATTACGTGAGCTGTCCCATTCTCTTCCTCACAGCAAGGGTGGAGGAACAGGACCGGGTCAATGGCCTGATGATCGGCGGAGATGATTATATTATGAAACCGTTCAGCATGGATGAACTGGATGCCAGGATCATGGCGCACCTGCGGCGGGAGAAGCGTATGGCATCCAGAGAACAGCTTCGATTTCAGGGAAAACTGGTTATCAACTACTCACAGAGAAAAGTATTTTATGACGGGGAACAGATTCCCTTCACCAAAATGGAGTTTGACCTGATAGAATTTTTGTCCATGCATAAAAAGCAGGTCTTCAGCAAAGAACGCATATATGAAGCAGTTCGAGGCTATGACGGGGAGGGGGACAGCAATATTATCATGGAGCATATCAGAAGAATCCGGCAGAAACTGAAAAAACATACAAATCATGACTATATAGAAACCGTTTGGGGAGTGGGATACCAATGGATTGGATAGAGGAATACCTGGAGAATCTGGGAACAAGGATCAGAAACCTGAATCTGAGAAAGTCTCTGCGCCTTTATATCTTTGTGGCTGTGCTGGCAATCTGCCTGGCTTCTGCCATGACCATACAGACCTGTAATGGATGGAAACGGATCATCGAGACACCATATGGGCATAAGACATCAGAGAACGTATTCAATAAAGACCAGAATGCTGTCTTTACTTTGGAATATTTTGTACCGGAAAAAGAACTGACGAAAATGGATGTCATCCTTCTTGAAATCATCAATCTTCTGCAGTATGGATGTGTGCTGCTGTATTCCGTTCTGGCTATCGCCTTTGTGTCCAGGCTGTACTACAGAAATAAATTGAAAAAGCCCATTACCATCATGACCGACGCAGCACAGCACATATCCAGAAATGATATGGGGTATTCCTGCAGATATGACAGTGCAGATGAAATGGGGCAGCTCTGCAGATGCCTGGATAACATGCGTCTGAAAATCATCTCATATCAGGAGAATCTCTGGAAACAGGCGGAAGATCAGAGAACACTCAATGCGGCGTTTGCCCATGATCTGCGCACGCCTCTGACGGTTATGCAGGGCTATGTTGACCTGCTGCTTCGCTTTTATCCGGATGGACGTCTGCCAAAGGAGAAGGTCATGGAGATTCTTAAGACCATGCAGGAACAGCTTGGACGGCTTAAAAACTTCGGCGGAACCATGAAGGAAATCCACAGTATGGAGGAGCGGGCTCCCCAGTTAAAAAAGATACCGCTTTCCTTACTTTACGACAAGACCCGTGAGACGGCAGCTGCGCTTGAAGAGACCGGCGGTATGGAGATTGAGGTGAAGCTGAAGGGAAATCCCGCAGCAGAACTGCTGGCAGATGAGTTTTTTGTGCTGGAAGTGGCCGAGAATCTTTTGTCCAATGCGCTCCGTTATGCGGATAAGAAGATAGAAGTGCTTCTGGAAGCAGAACGTGAGGAAGGACCTCTCAGGCTGTATGTAAAGGACGACGGAAGAGGATTTTCAAAAGAGGAGCTTACAAAGGCTGTCTCCCCGTATTACAGGGAGAAGACAGAGGACGACGGTCAGGACAGCAGCCATTTCGGCATAGGCTTGTCCATCAGTGCCCTGCTCTGCAAAAAGCACGGGGGAGAGCTGGAGCTTGCCAACAGCATTCACGGAGGTGCCATTGTCTGTGCAGTATTTTCCTGTATGTAGGGAAAATATAGAGATTTCTCTTTTATGATAAGACGCAGACAAGAAGAAAGGAAGTAGGGATATTGTATGGATACGAAGATCGTGATCAAAAATCTGAGTAAAAATTATGGGAAAAAGCAGGCTCTGAAAAATGTGGACCTTACCATCCGCCAGGGTATGTTCGGCCTTCTGGGACCTAACGGTGCCGGCAAGACGACGCTTATGAAAATCATAGCCACTCTGCTGCAGAAGACAGAAGGGGATATGCGCGTATGCGGCATTGATATTAACAATGACAGGGAAATCCGGCGAATCATCGGGTATCTGCCCCAGGACTTTTCCATGTACGGAAACATGTCCGTGTACGAGGCCATGGATTATCTCGGCGTATTGTCCGGGCTGTCCAGGCAGCAGAGAAAGGATAGAATACCGTCTCTGCTTGAACAGGTGAATCTGACAGATGATGTGAAAACAAAAGTGCGCGCCATGTCAGGCGGGATGCGAAGAAGGCTCGGCATTGCCCAGGCGTTGATTCATGATCCTAAAGTGCTGATCGTGGATGAACCCACTGCGGGACTTGACCCGGAGGAGAGGGTGCGTTTCCGCAATCTGCTCAGTGAGACGGCAAAGGACAGAGTGGTCATCCTGTCCACACATATTGTAGGGGATGTGGAGGCTACCTGTGAGGATATCGCCGTTCTGAACCGGGGGTGCGTGCTCTTCCAGGGGACAGTCACAGAGCTTCTGGAGGAAGCCAGCGGCAGGATATACAGCGCCCGGGTGTCCAGAATGGAGCTGGAGAGTATCCGGAACAATTATACAGTCACCAGTATAATGATGCAGGGAAATCATGCGTATGTCCGCCTGATCTCTGATGAAAAACCTTTCGCTGATGCACAGATATGCGATGCCAATGTGGAGGATGCCTATATGTATCTGATGCAGGAGGAGAGGAGGGGAAAATAATGTTTTTGAAACTCTTTGCCAAAGAATGCGGACAGATGTTAAAAAGCCTGATCTATTACCTGTTTCTGGCTGCAGTCGTGTTCTTCTATGTAAGTCAGGTGGGAAGCTTTACCCCCTATTCGGAACCTTTAAAGGGACAGGAGGAGAGCTATGGTATAAAAGCAAGTTCTGATAAGCAGCAGATCATGGGAGCCACGCTGGCCTTACTTGCGGGAGAGTATGAGGCGAACAGTTACACGGCTTATCCGGTGGGATTTTATAAAAATGTAGTTCTGACAAAAGAAAAACAGGAGAAGATCCACCAGATTCTCATGGACTGTACCGGTCTGGAAGAAGGCTACACAGATGCCATACGTGAGTCATCAGAGGAGGCGCCGCAGACAGAGGACGGTTCTTATATACAGATCGCAGGAATCAATCCGCCGCTTCTGCCTCCCGCAGAGGATCTGTCCTATGACAGGTTTTTGAGACATATGACAAAAGCGGATAAGATCATCGGAGGAGGTTCCAGCTACGCTTCTGATAATGTGAAAAACAATGCCAAGACGTATGCCACATACGAGGACGCAAAAAAAATATATGACGCCAGCCTGTACACGGACCGTATTTCCAGAGGAAAGGCAAGGCTGTTCTGTGATTATATGGGCATTGTCCTGGGACTACTCCCTGTATTTCTGGCGGTTACCAGAACACTCCGTGACAAACGTTCCATGGCACAGGAAGTGATCTATGCCAGGAGAGCGTCCTCTGTGACCATTATCGCGGCCCGGTATTTTTCAGCCATGTTCTTGACGATCATGCCGCTGTTTCTGCTGTCTTTGACACCTATGCTGCAGTGTATCTACTATGGACACCAGCTTGGTGTGTCCGTGGATGTGCTGGCCTTTGGAAAATATATTCTGGGATGGCTTCTTCCGGAAACCGCCTTTGTACTGGCCTGCGGATTCTTCCTGTCTGAGTCAGTGGGAGGGCCTGCAGCCATACTGGTGCAGGTGGTCCTCTGGATGGTGAGCATCAGCACAGGCGGAACCAAGCTTGTCGGCACGGTAGGATGGAATCTGATACCCAGGTTTAACAATGACCAGGCCACAGATGTATGGCTGTCCGTGTTCGGGCAGATGGTCAGGAACCGGCTTCTGTATGCCGGGCTTGCTCTGCTTTTTATGGCAGGTACGGTGTTTATTTATCACATGAAGCGGAAAGGAGTGCTGGGCGGACGTGGAAAGAATTTTATCCATAGAAATAGAACACTTTAAAAACCATTATGCGGGGCATTTGGCAGCAGCTCTTCTGTTTAGTCTGCTGGCTCCGGTGATCATGGGAATGGAGGCGCTGAACCAGTATCAGGCAGGCCAGATTCTGGATGTGTACTTTTCCCTGCTGGGGATCGTGCTTCTGACACCGCTTTTTATGCCGGAGCAGAATAAGGATATCCGGGATCTGCTGGCGAGCAGGGAGTATCCGCTGAGAAACATCCAGCTTCTGCGCCTGCTGCAGGCAGTTGTCATTCTGGCAGTGCTGAACCTGCTGGTCTTATTTCAGATGAAACTGGGGGAGTGCACCTTTCCTTTTGGAACTTATTTTTGTTGCGCCATGGCGAACTGTGTCTTTCTGGGGGGCCTTGGCATCTTCGCTTACGGGATCACGGACCATCTGGTGATTGCCTATATGATACCGGTATTTTATTATATCTGCTGCTACGGCGCAGGACAGAAATATCTGGGCAAATTTTATCTGTTCTCTCTCATGACCGGTGATCTGGAAAATAAGATATGGCTGGGGACAGCAGGCATTTTGCTGACTGCAGCAGGTGTTGTGATAAGAAACAGAAAGAAATAGAACTGTAAAAGCCGCTTCTGACAGGCTAATCCTGTTGGAATGCGGCTTTTTCTGTTGTCAGTTCAGGGACATCCATACATCCCACATAGCGGCCTACGCGGCGGTATTGGTAATAATCTGTGACCGAAATATCGTCAATTGTCCCGTTTAAGGATTTCAGGAGGACATTTTTATGATTTTTATAAAATCTTCCGATGAACAGCAGGCCGTTATGGAGCACCATCCATATTTCGCCGTTTTTGGGGCGGAGGCAGTCATTGCGGTGGAAGCCCAGGACAGAATTTCTGAAGAATTTCGGCTCCAGCAGATCGGTTCGTATCCAGACAAGAAAGGTGCAGTCCTCTGTCAGCGGATTTTTATCTACCGTCACGTTATGCGTCTTAACACTGTCAAATTCGGCCCAGCCGTTAACAATATTGGTGAATTCATAACACCTCAGGGTCATCTTTTCATTGGTTTTCAGACGTGTCATACGGTCGTATTCCAGATCAATGACATATTTGATATATTCCTTCTGACAGACGGGCAGTTGTTTGAAACGGCGGAGATATTCTTCGTAATCATAGGGAATGGTGACAGGCCGCCCTGAAAATTCATCCAGTGAGCAGTTGAGGGCCGTGGCTATGGCAGACATGGTTTCAAATCCCGGATTGGCGGTGATGCCGCTTATGATTTTTGAAAGTGTTCCCACAGGGATATTACTGATAAGGGACAGCATCTCAATGGTATAACCCTGTGCCTTCATGATTTCTTTGATTTTTTTATTGTTCATGTTCCGTTCCTTCCAAATATGGAATAATATGGCAGCAAGCTGCGTTGACAAGTATATGCCGGTTTCTTATAATAGAAACATTCGTGTTTTACTGAGCCACTGAGAAATATTCTATTTGGGAGGAAATATACCATGAATCGTGAAAATTTTCAAGAACTGATGTCTGAGGGAAGGCTGCTGGAGATAGCTCTGCAATATCTGCTGGAGTCAGAAACCCAGGAGAAAAAGGAAAGGCATACAGAACATATAACCGGTTACATTCAGGAACGGATGGAAAAGGATGTGGGGGCATGTACAGGGGTCCTGCTGAACAGGCTGGGTATCACTCCGAATCTGAAAGGGCATACATATCTGAGGAAAGCCATCGAACTGGAGGTGGAAAGCAACAGCAGCATGGAGGGTATGATGAAATGTCTGTATCCCCAGGTAGCTGCTGACTGCAACGCGTCACCGGCCAGTGTGGAGCGGAATATCCGCCACGCCATAGAGGTGATGTGGGAGCGGGGCAACCAGGAGCTTTACCGGGAAATTACAAACCATTATGTGCAGAAACGTCCCAGCAACGGACAGTTTATCACCTCCATTGCCGCATATTTCCGGGACGGACGGATATTTATACACTGAAAGACAAAAACTTAGGATAAACTTAATAAAATGCATTTTTAACAAATGCAGTAATTATGCATAAAAATCGGCGAAACTCTTGTTTTACAAGGGTTTTTACGCCATTTAAAGGTTTTGTTTAGATGAGTAAAAATACATGTAATTAGGTGCGGTTAGTCACAAGTTAGTCACAAATATTCGGTATTTTCTCAATTTCTATTCGCAAGTCCTCAATTGTTCTGTGACCATATTTTGAGTTTGTAATATCATTCCCAAATGAATGCCCGAGTAATCTTTTACGGTCATTGTCATTCACTCCATACTTTTCGCATAGAGCAGAAAATGTATGCCGACAGTCATGCGGTGTATGCTTATCCAAATCTAATTCTTCCATTTTTGCATACATATCCAATCGAAAATTTTGATATGTGCCAGGGAACAGAGAACTATAACGGTTCAACCTTCGCTCCACTAAAGATCGTATTGATGAATGAATAGGGACCTTCCTATTTTTACCTGCCATAGTCTTTACACCGCCTTGAAAATATCCTTCTTCAAGATTTGTTTTCATATCTTTATAAGCACGGATGCGATATCCAGAATAGCACATTATCAACAAAAACTCTATGACATCGTCATCTTTGTGCGCCCACATCTTCTTTAATTCTTCTTCGGTAAATGGTACACCATTTTCGTCATCATCTGGTCTATTTGTTTTTATGTGTGCTGAATAATTTTTATCAACAAGATCGTAGATGTCGGCAAACTCATACATTTGGTGGAAAAGGGTAATTATATGTTCCAAACTCGCATGTTTCAGGGTGCATTTATCAATAACTGTTTGCAGGTCATCATGCCGTAAATCAGAAAAAACTTTGTCGTGTAATACTTTACAATTTCGGTATGCTGCTTTAGTGGAATATATAGAAGACTGTGAGTAAGTTTTAGAAGTATCTGTATTGTATTTCCAATCATAAAATTCCTGATATACTTCTGCAAATGTTTTCCCGGTTTCTTCTGGACAAACACCTTTGAACTGGTTGTAATCCGCCAACATTCTGTTTGCTAGCTCCTGTAGATTAGCGGTATCTTCTGTAGCGGTGTCTAAACTGGAAAGAGTATTTTCATATCCTGGATAGTAATTTCCTGCCTTATATGCAGTAAGAATTGTAAAACCTTTAATCCATGTGTCCACATAGCATAACGCTGCAGGACGGACAGGCGCCCCATTTTCTGTGAAATTTTCAGTCGGCGGGTGCACTGCGTAAGGATTGCGTCGACCTTTGCCGAGATAGCGTATTGATCCATAACCATTAGGCAGCTTTGGCATTTTTTTCCTTTTGGGCATACTATCATCCTCCTTTAAATGAATAAAAAATACAGATGGTCTCTTGCCACCTGTCATCGAAGATGATACAATATAGATGTTCATATGTACGTCTCTTCGGAGGTGTATATCCGTCCTGGTGCTGGTAACACTGGGACGGATTTTTTATTTCTTAGTCTACTCTATAAAATTTAAATCAGCTATTGTATCCTGCAAATTTTCTAATACCTCATGTTGTACTATATATTCTGTCCATTTATAAGATATAGCAGACTTAATCTGTGTTTTTAAGTTATTATAAAGTGTTTGCATGCCTTGTTTCCACATCTCATAAGCCGCCTTTTCAACCTTGGTTTCATCCCAGCGTTTCTTGGCTGGACGGTTTTTGTTTTTTTCCTGTTGAAAATCAATAGCCTTTTGCATAAAAATTTCGTATCCGTCAAAGTTTTCCTCTAAGTACGTCAAAAATTCTTTGTACGTCATTCGTCCACCTTCCCTAGTACACGGCCGATTAGTTTCACATCTTCTGTTTCTGAGATGTCATCATAATTTGGGTTGCGAGAAATTAATCCATGTGTCCCAAGTTCTTTTACAAAACATTCTCCCCACACTGTAAAGATACCTACATCGCCAACAGAGAGATTTATTGCTTTCTGTACATACAGTTTATCGCCATCGTGATAATCTGGCTCCATACTATCGCCGTTGACACCTATTACAAAATCTGCACCTTTGCAATAAGAGGCCTCTATGGTATCTGAAGGGATATCATCAAAATAAAATCCAGTACCAGCAGATGCTATTTTTTGCATGTAAGTATATAACACTCTTGGTTTGCAACGTTTTGCCAATTCATTTTTGAGTTGCTCGATTTGTTTTTTTGCCTCCTCGAGCTTTTTTATTCTATCTATTTCTTGGTTAAGAGTGCTTTTGATACTACATTTTCCAATATAATCTAATTCCATATACAGCTTTAGAAAATTGAATGTTTCTTCATCTAATGTACCTGAAATCTCCCAGTCAGCTTTCTTTCCAGACAAATCAACACCCTGTTGAGCCAGTTTGTTATAAAGATGTGATGCAGAATGGATGTTGTCATTTCTCTCCATTGGCACATCAAATCCCATAAGCCAGGCTTCGTTTACATTGTACGCGTCCGCTATAGCCGATAATTTATCTTGGCGCGGTTCTCTTTTTCCGTTCAGATACATAGACATGGCAGATTTTGGAATGCCAGTTTTTTCAACTAAATCAGTCTGTCGAATATTTAGCATTTGCATAAGCTCACCTAATCTTTTGGCGGAATTGCTTATTTTCATTTTCGTATCCTCCATTGGGTATAGTTAATATTTGTATATATAAAGTGTAACACAGGAAGTTCACATAATCAATAACTATTTAAGAAAAGTTTCGAGTTTGTGAAAAATTCTGTTGACACCAATAAAGTGATATGCTATATTAAACCTAGGTTCACAAAAAAGGAACTCAGAAAGGAGGATTTAGAACTGGTTATGGCCAAAAAATATGATTACAGAAAATTACGAGGGAGAATCAAAGAGATTTGCGGAACACAAGAAGCTTTTGCGAAAGGAATAGGGCGCTCATATCCATTTATTTCCTACGTACTTAATGGAAAAGCCTATTTTGGTCAAAATGATATAGAAGCAAGTGCAAAACTTCTTCGTATATCTAGCGACGATATAGGGGAATATTTTTTTAATCCAAAAGTTCACGAAAACGAAACAATATCGAAACGGGAGGAAGTATGAACGAATTAAAGATTTTTAATAGTACGGAGTTTGGACAGGTAAGAACAGTAAATATTGATAATGAACCGTGGTTTGTTGGTAAGGATGTGGCCGAAGCACTTGGGTATGTTAAAGCGAGAAATGCCATTGCATCTCATGTTTTAGATGAAGATAAAAAGGACGCCCCAATTCAGGGCACCCCTGGCGGAGTGCAAACAATGACAATTATCAATGAATCCGGTCTCTACGCCCTTATCTTCGGAAGTAAGCTTGAATCAGCGAAGCAGTTTAAGCACTGGGTTACATCTGAAGTCCTGCCAGCAATCAGGAAGCACGGCGCGTATGCAGTCGATGAACTACTTAATAATCCAGATATGGCAATCAAGGCTTTTACTGCGCTAAAGGAAGAGCGAGAGAGAAACAAGTTATTACAGGCCGAAAACGCCCGTATGAAGCCCAAAGAGATATTTGCTGATGCAGTAGCTACTTCAAAGCAGTCTATCCTCATCGGAGAGCTTGCGAAGATTCTCAAACAAAACGGATTCGATACTGGAGAGAAACGTCTATTTACATATCTCAGAGACAACGGTTACTTAATCAAGCGCAAAGGAACAGATTACAATGCGCCTACACAGAGAAGCATGGAAATGGGATTGTTCGAGGTGAAAGAGACGGCAGTCACTCATTCGGATGGGCATACCACCATCAATAAAACTACTAAGGTAACAGGAAAAGGACAACAATATTTTATCAATAAGTTTCTTGTTGACGGCAAGAGGGCAGAGTAAGGAGGCAAAAAAGTGCCAAAAGAAATACTAAAACCACCAGAGGTAGCCCGTATCCTTGGTGTTTCTCCTCAGTGCGTCAGGGAGCACATCCGCCGTGGGATTTGGAAGTTTGGTGAATGTGTACCAAAAAAGGTTAGGGGAAAGACAACAGATGAATTTAACATTTACCGTGCGAAACTTGAAAATCACATCGGCAGAAAACTTAATGAGGAGGAAATATTTTGAAGAATGCAACCATAGCCGCCCTAACCGTATTAGTCATATACGGCGTAGAGCCATACGCAGTGCTGCTGTATGCGGTGACGGTCCTCTGCTTATATGTCCTAGAGGATTGGATTAAGGAACATAAAAAAGCCCCTGGCGCCAGCAAGCAATCAGGGACTAAAGAAAACTAATCATCCTCATTATAGAGGATGCTAGGAGGAAATGTCAATGGATGGGAAAGATATTTTACAAAAATACAGACCGGTTATCCATGAGATGATGCGGGATGTTGCGGAAAACCCCATACCGTATATAACAGTAACAGTGTGCCCGGATTACTGCATAGCCCTTTCAGGCGGTGCAGAATTGTCTATTGTGAATGGCAACGAGAGGATAGAGGAGGTCAAAAGGTAATGTATTACGAAGGTATCGGCCCTGAGCAGGGCACAGTTGTAAATGATGAAGACGCTTATGCATATGCGCTTGAACGGTGTTTGTCCGGTACGGAAGAGGATAAACAGGAGTTCAGAGAGATGCTGGTGGAATGGTTTTATTCCGGTAACTGGATAAACAATGGAAAATGTTAGGAGAATATTATGGAAGAGATGGTTTTACAGGAACAGAAACATGAGGTGGCAAATCCTTTTGCAGATACAGTCAGTTTTAGAAAACTTTTTGATATTGGTAAGATGTTCGCATCATCTGCCCTTGTACCCCAGACTTATCAGAATAGGCCGATGGACTGCACCATAGCCGTAGATATGGCAAACCGGATGGGAGTTAGTCCCATGATGGTGATGCAGAATTTGTATGTTGTCAAAGGCAAACCGCAGTGGAGTGGACAGGCGTGCATGAGCATGATCAGAGGCAGTGGAGAATTTAAAAATGTACGCCCGGTATATACGGGGACAAAGGGAGAAGACTCCTGGGGGTGTTATATCCAGGCAGAGTACCGAGACACAGGTGAGATTGTAAAGGGGACTGAGGTCACAATCGGTATGGCAAAAGCAGAAGACTGGTATAACAAAAACGGAAGCAAATGGAAGACCATACCAGAGCAAATGCTTGCATACAGGGCAGCCGCATTTTTCGCACGTGTTTACATCCCTAACGCTTTAATGGGGGTATATGTTGAGGGAGAAGCGGAAGATATATCCAAGGAAGAGCGTGATAGGACAGATAACCCTTTTGACATACCAACGGATGTTATGGAAGAAGCGGAGGAAGTGTTTAAATGAAGCTTACAGCAGAGAATTATTACAGTGCTGAAGCCAACCGGGAATACATATCTGTAAGCCAGTACAAGGACTTCTGCGGGACGCTCGGTAAGCCAGCGTGCGAGGAAATGGCCCTGGCGAAGATGAACGGAGAGTGGGAAGAGGAAAAGACAATACCTCTCCTGGTTGGCTCCTATGTAGATTCATATTTTGAAGGTACTTTGGAACAGTTCAAGACAGAAAACCCAGAACTGTTTACAAAGAAGAAAACACTCAGGAGTGAATACAGGAAAGCGGACGATATTATAGACCGAATCGAAAGGGACCGCTTATTTATGCGATATATGAGTGGAGAGAAGCAAAGGATATTCACAGCGGATCTGTTCGGAGCAAAGTGGAAGGCCAAACTTGACAGCTATATCCCCGGGAAATGCATTGTTGATCTGAAAGTAATGCAGTCATTAAGAAAGGCCCATTACACTCATGACTTTGGAATGATGGATTTTGTTAGATACTGGGGGTATGACATCCAGGCTGCGGTGTATCAGGAAATCGTATATGTCAATACCGGTGAGCGGCTGCCGTTTTACATAGCAGCTGCATCGAAGGAAAAAGAGACCGATATAGAGATCATCCAGGTGCCGCAGGAGTGGATAAACGAGAGGATAGTAGAGGTTAAGAGCAATACGGATAAAATATTGATGCTTAAAATCGGAGAGATTGACCCAATACGGTGTGATGTTTGTGATTACTGTAAGCATACAAAAGTGCTTACGGCTCCGATATGGCCCGATGAATTGTTGGGAGAGGTGTAAATGGATTCTATACTGACAAAATACACAGATTTTTGTGCTTTCTGCGGCAGGCCCACAACAGAAACACATCACTTATTGATAGGCCCGGCCCGAAAGAGAGCTGACCAAGATGGACTTACTCTTCCGGTATGCAGCAATTGCCATACAATGGCAGAGCCGCTTATGAGCCTGCATAAAAATCCAATGGCGATGAAGCTGTGTAAGATGCTGGGACAGATGGCCTATGAGAAAAGAGCAGTTGCAGATGGATACACAGAAGACGAAGCACGGGAGAAATTCCGACAAAGATACAGAGAATGTTACTTGTAATGGATACGCGTTAAGCGGTTCATACTATATATCACGCCACTTTCCCCGGTTTCGGCCGGGGAGAAGGGAGGGCAAATGACGAGAGAAGAAATACAGAAAACGGCAGAATCCTATTTTGTAAGGATAGGAGACGGTCATAAAAACGGAATACATAGACCTGATATCAAACAGCCTGAAATGGACCGAGTAGACAGAGCGCTGCGCAGGATGATAAACCATGAGAACAAAAACGGAGATTGCATCATCTGCGGTGATACAGGTTATTATCGGCCAATACCATCAGATCCGGTAGATGCGCTGGAATATAAGGCATACCGAAAAATGGATGATTCAAGAGCACATGACTTGATTGTAAAAGGCCACCTTATGGATATGGCCTTTGAGAACCGGAGGAAGGAGGGCGAATATGCAGTACAGATTCGTGATCAAAGGGAAGCTGCCGGGACTGAACGAATATCTGAAAGCAGAGCGGAGCTTTTGCCGGGGGCATAGCTGTGGCAACGATATGAAACAGGGATACCAAATGGTCATCTCAAACGCTATCAGAGCGAGTCTAAAGCGCCAGGCAATAAAACCTCCAGTCATGATACATTATTCCTTCTACGAGCCAGATAAACGGCGAGATTTGGATAATATCGCTGCTGTTGCTCACAAGTTCATCCAGGACGCGCTTGTAAAATGCCGGGTGATAGAAAATGACGGGTGGCAGCACATAGTTGGGTTTTCGGATGAGTTCCACGTGGACAAACATAACCCTAGAATCGAAGTGACATTGATAGAGGCAGGTGGTGGAGGTGAAGAATAGCTTTGTAATCTATACAGATTATATGGAGCAGGTCGAGCTACTTACAATGGAGCAGCGTGGGATCTTATTCACTTCCATTATGGCATATGCGTCTGAAAAAGAGCTTCCTGATATGGACGGAATGACTAAGATGGCATTCAGCTTTATAAAGGCTACAATGGACAGGGATATGGAGAAATACAGGCAGACCGTTGAGAAGCGTAAGGAGGCTGGAAAACTTGGAGGAAGACCAAAAGCAGATGGTTCTTCCGAAAAGCAAAGTAAAGCAAAAAAAGCAAATGGTTTTTCTGAAAAGCAAGATAAAGCAAAAAAACCTGATAATGATAGTGTTAATGATAATGATAATGTAAATGTTAATGATAAAAAAACATATACGTGTGCGTTTGAAGCACTCTGGGATGCGTACCCGAGAAAAAAAGAGAAAGCTATGGCATATAAGCAATATTTGGCAAGGCTTAACAATGGTTTTTCAGAGGACGAGCTGATGACAGCAGTTAAAAGATACGCAGAGGAGTGCCGGAAGAACAAGACCGAACAAAGATATATCAAACAGGGAGCCACATTCCTGGGGCCTAACACACCATTTGAAGATTATCTGAGAGGAGATGTAACAGTTGGGAAACCTGGAAGAGACACTGAACCGGATGAAACAGACATTGTGCGACGGGCAATTGAGCAGGGAGCAGGATCAGAAGGATTTGAATGGTGATACCTGCCCTATCTGCCACGGGGAAGAATGGGTGTATGAGCGTGACGAGTACGGAGTCGAGTACGCCGCCCCTTGTAAGTGTCGGGAACGGAAGGTAATGGACAGGCGGCTGCGGTTTGCTGAACTGCCTGACAGCCTTAAAACTATACGGCTCAACACATTTAACCTGCGGCGATACACGAGGGATGAATCAAGGGAAATAGCTGCCGTGGCTTGCAGGGGAGTTAAATTTTACCTGGACAACCTGGATGCCATGATGGAGAATGGCATGGGCCTGTACCTGTGGAGCGAAGAAAAGGGGTCCGGTAAAACCCGCATGGCAGCCAGTATTGCAAATGCACTTATGCTGGATCATGGCATACAGGTCAAGTTTTCCACATCCCTGAACATCCTGCAGGAAATCAAAAATACCTGGGGGCAGGATGGAAATAAGCGGCAAGAAGGTTATCTTCTGGATGCGCTGCAGACCGTCAAGGTCCTTGTGATCGATGATTTCGGGACGGAGGAAGCAA